>JAEUUQ010000580.1 GCA_016787505.1 Saprospiraceae bacterium
GGAAAATTTGGGCCCGTTCCAAATGGCAGTATATTCATTGCTACGCTTGATAAACGCCACTTCCTGAAAGCCCTCTTTGACGCAATCGGGAAACAACACGACTACCGTCTCTTCCTGGTCGAGTCCGCTGAGGTAAAACAAGGCCGAATTTTGCCGAAAAGGGTAATACGTATCGCCGCTGCGCGGCATCAGGTCGTTGGAGTGAAAAATGGCGATGGCGTCGGCACTCATCTTGCGGGCGAAACGACTCCTGTTGAGCTTGTATAATTCCGGATTAAGCGGCTGATATCTCATGATTGTTTGTAGTTGCCGGTTCGAGGGGCTATTTTTTCTTACAATTGTTGGTCGACCTCAGTGAGCGGCGTGGGATCATATTCGCCAAACCACAACTTGAGTTTTTCTCTTGCCTGTTTACGCACATCTTCATTTACGTATGCCGCAATGGTCACCAATCCAAAGCTCAACACACCGATATCGTCGGTAAAACCAATGATGGGCGTGAGGTCGGGCATCCAGTCGATAGGCGAAAGAAAATAACCCAGTACGCCTAATACGATGTTTTTGGCCCAAACGGGGGTGTCTTTGCGCTTGTAAGCATAGAATAGCAACAGCGCGGAGTAGACGGTTTTCAAGCCGGCTTTTTTGGCGTAATGGGCAATTTTTTTCCAAAGGCCGTTTTCCGAAAACCGCTTGATGTAGGCTTTAAACGGATTTTTTTTCATAGCTCGTTGTCTTATTTATAGAAGACGAACAAAGTTTATCGAAGTGACGCATTTTTCCAATTACTACGGACGAATATAGGTAATTTTTAGACGCAATGTCGTAGAGGCGCAATGCTTTGAGCTTCTACGCAACCGCCGGTTCTGTCAATGTAATGGTCAAATGCCGGGTGTCCATGGTAGCCGGAATGCCGATGGGTAGAGTGCATTGGTGTGAAATATGTCCAAAAGAAAAGCCATACGCCACCGGAATGCCCAGGTCGCCCAATCGATCGTGCAGGGTATCGGGCAGCGACAGCGACAAATCGCCTTCTTTGGGCTCGCAGTCTTCAAAAATACCCAAAACAATGCCCGCAGCCCGTTGCAAAGGCCAAGCCTGCCGCAGCTGAGTAAGCATGCGGTCGACGCGATAGGGCTTTTCGCCAACTTCTTCTATAAACAACAATTTACCTGCCACATCGGCGTGATAGGGCGTACCTGCCAGGGCTGCAAGTAGCGAAAGGTTACCCCCCATCAAAGGCCCCTGGGCTGTACCCGGCGTGATGAGAAAGGGCTGATAAGCCGGTTTTACTTCCGCCAGGTTGCCCTCTGCTGGAGCTATGAGGTGACCGGCTTTGCCTTCTATCAGCACTGCTGAGAGTTGTGCTTTAGTGTAATCAGTGAAGTCGGAGGCAGCTACTGGCCCGTGAAAACCTACCAGCCCCGTCTGCAAAAAGACGGCTTGCAATAGCGCCGTCACATCGCTATAGCCGATAAGCACTTTTGGGTTTTGGGCAATGAGCCTGTAATCGATAGCGGGTAACAACCGGCTGCAACCGTAACCGCCTCGCGCGCACCACACGGCGGCGACTTCTTTGTCAGCAAACATGCCATGTAAGTCGTCGAGGCGCTGCCGGTCTTCGCCCGCGATAAAACCGCGCTGCTCGCGGATATGCGGCGATAGTTTAACGCGAAAACCCAAGCTTTCTATGTTTTGCACCGCTTTTTGCAGCGACTCGTCACTGATGTAACTACCAGGCGTGATCAATCCTACCAAATCGCCCGTTTTCAGGCGGGCGGGTTTGCGTAGAGACGCAAAATTTTGCACCCCTACGGCGGCGGTGCCGGCCAAAGAAGCCAGCGCCCCCACCATCAAATGCCGATTAAATTGTCTTCTATGCATGTTGTGCTATTTTTTAGTGAACGGTAAACGTTCACTCTACTCTCCCTCTCTCCTCCCGCACCCGCGCCGCCCACAATTCCGCGAACGGCTGCCGCGGCCGCTCCAGCAAATATACGGAGGTACCGTGTTCTCTGGCATAGGGATGCTCAATTTGTCCGATGAGGTGTACTTTTTCAAATAATGCGGCTACGTCTTCGCCCAATTCGTCATTGATATAGATGAGCGCATTGGCATCGGTATGCGGGTCGGCCCAGAGGAGAAAGTTGTCGGCGAAGCTTTGTGGCCTGGGGAGCTGTTTGCCGCCAAGGACCAGTACGGCGCCGGCCTGGCCGTAGTTTTCGCCGTAGATCATAGTATGCGAGGGGTCTTCTGCCTGTTCGTAGGCTTTGGTGGCGTGCCGGGCCAATTCATCCCAGCCCAGCATATCGGCGTAATCCTGCGGTAGCGGATGCACCTGGCCGTCTTCCCATCGCAGCGGCGCATCAAAATGGGCCTTTGTAGCCCATTTCTGACCAAAAGTAACCATTTTGTCGGGCTGTAAAACGGGCAAAGCAAACGGCAGCAACGGTATCAAGGTACCCACCAATATTCCGCCAAGTGATATGGCCACCCAGGGTGACCTGAAACGTTGTTCCCACCACATTCCTCCTGCAGCCATCAGCATGGGGTACAGGCCTACGCTGTAGTAGCTTTTCCCTTTTAATAATAATAAAATGGCGATGACGAATACGTATAGCCAACCCGCCGCGCTAAACGGATGAATGCGCCCCCTTAGCAGCCAATATAAACCCGGAATCCAGATCAAAAAGCCCAATGCATGGATGACTAACTGGTCGCTGAGAAAATCGAGGCGCTGCACATTAACAAGCTGGTTTTGTGATAATCCCTGCATGTGCGCTATTACCGGCCAGTCGTGCTGGTATTGCCACCAAATATTGGGCGCAATGATCAGAGCTGCCCACAAGGCCGCCTTGAGTGCCGCCAGGCTCCACAGCACGTGGCGCCGTCCTCCCAGGATGAGGGCAGGAACAAGCGCCGGCAACATAAATACGACCATGTATTTATTGAGAAAGCCCAGACCGAAAAATACGCCCCACCAAACGACATATTGCAAATGCCCCGTGCGCAGGTAGCGCAACAATATCCAGCACAGTAAGGTCCAGTTGAGGATATCAAAAATGACCGGTTGAAAGAGGGAGCTGCCACGCAGAAATCCGGGTGAGGCAGCTACGGCGAGCGCTGCAAGCGTTTGCGCGATACGTCCGCCGCCCATTTCGCGGGCCATGAGTCCGGCCAACACAACTACCGCGCAGCCTACCAGGGAAGAAACCGCCCGGATTGCCGCCACGCTGTCGCCGATGATGTGCTGGACCAGCCAGCTGATCCAGCCTATCATCGGTGGATTCGACCAGTAGCCCCAGTCGGGGTATCTGCCCAGGGAGAGATAAAGCAGCTCGTCGCGGTGAAAGCCGTAGCCGTCATTGGCGACAATATGAAGGGCCAGTTTAGCCAACACAATGAGGGCTATGGACTGCCATTGGAACCGTGGAAGCGGAGAGGGCATCGACATAAGAGTGATTTTTATGCAATTTACCCCAAAAACCTATTTATTGAATTTCGCATCTAGTTGCTGAAAACACACCTTCAAGGTGAGGAGTTGGGATTGAAAGATGATGCATTGTCAGGGAACGATCGGACAGTCAAGATTAACCTTTTTCTTGATGTCTGATATATGATAACTGTCAGATCATGTTTTGGCAATTACATCTAATACAACCTCTTCCCGGTAATGAACAGGCTTCCCCATAGATCTTCCCTATGGACTTTAGAAAGGGCTTTAATTGCTAGTTGAAAGGAAGTAATACGATCGTGTTTTTGAAGAAAATAGTGCTGGTAAAACACTTGGCTAAACTCTTTTGCAGCCGTATCGCCTATGGGGTAAGCTGCGCCAATAATATTGACAATATTTGAAGCCAATAGTACCCGTGGCAGGCCATAAAGTTCATTCCAAACACTAAATGCTGTCATGCCGCTCCAACAACTTACTACATTCATCAGATTTGCCCTCGGATTGCATGCGGCTATCTCATTTTCCGTAATAAAGCCATCTGCCACATTGAGATGAAAAGAACCATCATCACCAAACTTCCCATGACAGGAAAAATGAATGATATCGTATTCGTTAGCTGCGAGTAAATTTAATATAAGGCTTTTAGTCGCTTTTTCACCAACCAATGGTTCACAGCCTAATAACGCTGCAATTTGCTGAACTTCTTCTCTTGAGTCAGGCAAGTCACTTGTCGGATCGCCTATTAATAAATGCTTCCCATTGTGTATTTCAGATTTTTGTTCCACCATTTTCGCATATCGAAATGAAGGCAACAACACCAATTGATGAGTTTCCAATAAAAAATCTCCGGTAACGGGATGTTTTAATGCAGCAAAAGGTGTTTGCCATTGGATACCATGGGGAATGATGACCAGCCTTTTACAGTCAGCTAATTGGCTTATATATGAATCGACTACGCTTTGTGTTTGTTTTAATGTATTCTCATAATGGAGAATCCATTCGTATTTTAAATCATATCCAGTTTGACCCTGCGTGCTCGTTGAGGTAATAATTTTTTTAAAGTTAATATGATCGAGTGTCGATTTAGAAAAAGAAAAGGAATAATCAAATTTTGGATATATCCATTCCATTAAAATCAATTCATCAGATGCGATTTCAGGTAATAAACTGACAAAATCTTCGTGGGGGTTAAATTTATATACCCCTTCTATCATATCGCACCCACTTCTAAACCGGGAAGTTTCAATCAGTTTAAAGGCCAGTTCATATTGTTTTGCTTCAATAAATAATTCAATAGCATGTAAATATTGTTTATTATATCTGGCATCGAATTTATCCAGGTTGGCAAGTTCCCTATTTTCAAAACGCAGATACTCAATTAACTCAATAGCCTTCAGCTGGTATTTAATTGCTTGATCCCAATTTCCAAATTTTGCTTCAGTCAGCGCCAATTGCCCCAGCACATTTCGGTATGCCGGCGTCAATCCTGTATGTTCAAGAAGCGAAAGCCCTTCCAAGGCATATTGCATTGACATTTCGTAATTATCAATTTCAAAAAAGGTGATGCTTAATATTTCAAACGTAGCAAGTGTTTCAATATGATTGCCTATAGTCTTTCTTATTTTTAATGCTTCATTTAAATAATTAATTGCCTGATTATGATCCCCTTCCTCTTTATATAACATACCCACATTGTGCAGAGAGTATCCAATGTTTTCTAAATTCTCTGTCTCAATATCTAACTGCAAAGCTTTTTCCGCGAAAATTATGGCTATATCCCGTTTTCCAATAACATTTAAGAGTATGCTGAAATTGGAAAAAACAGCAGATTGCGTCATTTCAGATATCGGCTCTTTTTCTATAATGGTAACAGCTTGGCTAAATAAAGCAAAGGATTGTTCATAATCCCCCACTTTGCGAAGTTGATCAGCCATATTATTTAATGCCACAATGTAATTTTCGCTTTCTGTCATTCCGCATTATTTTTATATAAACTAATCAACCGCAGCCACTAAACCCTCATAAACCCTACACCACCATCAATGTGCCTCCAGCCAATTATTACCTATACCGATGCCCACCTCGATTGGTACCTTTAGGTTGGGGATAGCTTGCCTCATGCTGTCCATAATCAGCGGCTGGAGGGTCTCCACTTCGCTGCGCAGGGCGTCAAAGACGAGTTCGTCGTGCACCTGCATAATGAGTTTGGTTTGGTAATTGCCTTTGGTCAAAATATCATGAATTCGCACCATGGCAATTTTAATCATATCGGCGGCGGTTCCCTGGATGGGCGTATTTACGGCGATGCGTTCGGCGTTGCTGCGCTCCAGCGAACTCCTGGAATCGATATCTCGCAGGTAGCGGCGGCGGTTCATGAGCGTGGTTACGTAGCCGTTTTTGCGGGCGTCTTCCACGGTTTTTTCCATGTAATGCTTGAGTCCGGGATATTGGGCAAAGTAGTTGTCGATGAGTTCTTTAGCTTCGGTGCGTTTGATACCGAGCTGGCGGGATAAGTTGGTAGCGCCGGCGCCGTAGATGATGCTAAAGTTGACCGTTTTAGCCCGGTAGCGCTGTTCCCTATTCACCTCGTCAAACGAGATGCCGAACACGCGGGCCGCCGTGGCGGTGTGGATGTCTTTGCCGGCCTGGAAGGCTTCCAGCATGGCTTCGTCGCCGCTGATCTCTGCAATGAGGCGCAGTTCGATCTGGGAGTAATCGGCCGCCATGATGACGTGATCGCCGTCGCGAGGAATAAAGGCTTCGCGCACGCGGGCGCCTTCGGGGGTGCGCACGGGGATGTTTTGTAGGTTGGGGTTGTTGGAACTCAGGCGGCCTGTAGCAGCCAAAGCCTGGTTGAACGAACTGTGTACGCGCCCCGTGCGCGGGTTGACCAGCACGGGCAGGGCATCCACATAGGTGCTTTTGAGTTTGGTAAGCCCCCGGTGTTTTAAGATATGTGATACTACTTCGTTTTCCAGGGCCAATTCGGCCATGATTTCTTCGTCGGTAGAGTATTGGCCGGTAGCTGTTTTGCGCCAGCGGTAGGGGATTTTTAATACTTCAAACAATACCTCGCCCACTTGCTTTGGGGATGAGAGGTTGAAGCGCACGCCGGCCATGTCGTGCACTTTTTTCTCCTGGGTGGCGATTTCTATGGCCAGCTCGGCAGAATATTTTTCGAGATAGGGCACGTCGATGCGCACGCCGGCGTGCTCCAGATCCACCAGTACTGGGACCAAAGGGCCCTCGATAGTGTCGTAAAGCTCGCGAAGTCTGTTTTTTTCGAGGTGGGGCGCCAGGTAATCGGCCAGTTGCAGGGTGATATCGGCATCTTCGGCGGCGTAGTCTTTCACCTGATCTAACGGCGCCTGCCGCATGGTAATCTGGTTTTTACCCTTTTTGCCTATAAGTGTTTCAATAGATACAGGCTTGTACTTGAGGTATGTCTCTGCCAAGTAATCCATGTTGTGGCGCAATTCCGGCTCGATGAGGTAGTGCGCCAGCATGGTGTCAAAATAGTATCCTTCTACCGCTATATCGTACCACTTAAGTACGATGGCGTCGTATTTGATGTTTTGGCCTATTTTTTCGATTTTTTTATTTTCAAAAAAAGGCCTGAATTCTTCTAATAGTGCCTGGGCTTCCTCACGCGCTTCAGGCACGGGCACGTACCAGGCTTCGTGGGCTTTTACTGCAAAAGACATGCCCACCAATTCCGCCATATTGGGGTCGATATGGGTGGTTTCGGTATCGAAGCAAACGCGGGGGTGTTGCAGTAATTCTTTGACCAGTTGGCTGCGCTGTTCGGCTGTTTCTACGAGGTGGTATGTATGGGGCGTATTGTCGATATGGTATTCTGCGATAGAGTGGGCGGGGAGTCGCGTTTCCCTGACCGGCGCCGGGGCGTCCTCTCCAAAAAGATTGCCCTGCACGCCAGGTTTTGGCGTCGCCGGTGTGGCATCGGCTGCCTGCGCTTCGCCGAGGATTTGCTGGGCGAGGGTGCGGAATTCGAGTTCGCGGAAAAGCTCTGCCAGCCGCTGGTGGTCGGGCGGATCGAGGGTATAAGCCTCAGAGTCGAGTGTGATAGGCACAGCGGTGTCGATGATCGCTAATTTTTTTGATAATAATGCCTGTTCGGCAAATTGTTCTACGTTCTCCTTTTGCTTGCCCTTCAACTGATCTGTGCCGGCAAGAAGACCTTCTACCGTATCGAATTGCTCGAGCAACTTGGCCGCTGTTTTTTCACCGATGCCGGGAATACCGGGAATATTATCCACGCTGTCGCCCATCAAAGCCAACATATCCACTACCTGGTCAACGCGCTTAATTTGCCAGTTTTCGAGGACCTCTTTTACGCCCCAAATTTCTACCCCGTTGCCCTGGCGTGATGGTTTATACATCATCACCTGGTCGGACACCAACTGCCCGTAGTCTTTGTCGGGAGTTACCATGTACACCTTATAACCCTGTTCGGCCGCTTGTTTCGACAAAGTGCCTATGACATCGTCGGCTTCGTAGCCATCCATGGTCAAAATGGGGATCTTGAAAGCCTTGAGGATCTCTTTGATATAGGGAATGGCTATGGTAATATCTTCGGGTTGCGACTCGCGGTTGGCTTTGTACAAAGGGTACATTTCGTGGCGGAAAGTAGGCGTAGGCAGGTCGAAAGCAACGGCCAGGTGTGTGGGTTTTTGGTTGTGTATTAAATCCCACAAGGTACGGGTAAAGCCAGCTACCGCAGAGGTATTGAGACCTTTGGAGTTGATGAGCGGACGCGTAATAAAGGAAAAGTGCGCGCGGTACACCAGCGCATGGCCATCGAGCAAAAAAAGCCTTTTGTCTGTCATGATCATAGGTGATTTCGAACCAGCAAGATAATACCCACGGCTCACAAATTACACAAAAAGTTGGAAATAGTCTTATTCAACGGCCAACAACTCCTGGAATCGTTCTACAAATAACCCCACATGATAGCCATCGACGAGACCGTGATGTCCATGGATGGAGACGGGCATCATCAGCCGGTCGCCTTCGCGCACGGCTTTGCCAAAAGAGATTTTCGGGATGCTGTCGTGGAAGGAAAAGCTGCGCGCATGCGACAAACCCGTAAAGCGCAGCCAGGGCAGCGAAGAAAAATGAATGACGTTTTCGCTGCTGTTGGCAGGCTGCAAGCCCGTTGTTTGCTGTATGCGTTGAATTTCGACCTGGGCAGCCTTTACAAAATCATTAAAATCGGGAAGGTAGTCTATGTACGCAAATCCAAAAGTGCCATTAGCCCTGTTGATAGTAGGGGAGGCGTGCACCACGTCGTAGAGGAACACTTGCTCCCTGTCGATGCGGTACCGGAAAGCTTCCACGGCATTGGCAGCGGCCAGGGCTTTGTGCAGGTAATACTGAAAAAACGAGACTCCCTGCGCCTTACTTTGCTCATAAGCAGCCGTGACGTCCACCTCTACGCACACGCCAAAAAAGGGTTCTTCGAATTGTTTGAAGAAATGGAAGATGTCTTTGCGCTCCCAGGTGCTTATGTCGATTGGTTTTTTCATGCTAATACTTGGATTTTTCTCATGGAAGGGTTAGCGGTAAACGCTAAGCTTACGGTCATAGGAGCAACCACGGAAGCACATCCCTTAGGCTTTCCGCCTGCCGAAACTGCTCGTGTTCTATGTTTACCTCAATTTTTTCATGTGCCCAGGTCGTGTGGTAGGGCACATGAATGCCGTGCCCGCCTATGTTCAGCACGGGTAAAATATCGGATTTCAGGGAATTGCCGATCATCATAAAAGAGCCGGGGGCTATGTCCAAATGCCGGATCAATTTGAGGAAGTCCGCCTCCCCTTTATCCGACATAATTTCGATGTGGTGAAAATAGTGCTCCAACCCCGAGGCTTTGAGCTTGCGCTCCTGGTCGAGCAGGTCGCCTTTGGTGGCCACGATGAGCTTGTAATGCCCTTTTAGGGCGGCCAGGACTTCCTCCACGCCGTCGAGCAATTCCAGCGGCTTTTGCAGCATAGCCTTGCCGTAGCAGATGATCTTTTCGATGACTTCCGCCCCGATGGTGCCGTCGGATATGCGGATGGCGGTTTCTACCATCGACAGCACGAAGGCTTTAATGCCATAGCCATATAGCGGCATATTTTGGATTTCGGTTTGCAGCAATTCCCGCGAGGCCGTATGCTGCGGCAGGTAGTCTTCAAGCAACTGACAAAACAACTGCTCCGTCTCCTGAAAATACGGCTCGTTTACCCACAAAGTATCGTCCGCATCGAAGGCAATTACCTGTATTGGCATGGTGTTGTTCAACTTTTTGAAATATCATTAAAAAGTGAGTGGTAAACGCTCACCCTACATCATCGCCACTTGTCATCCCTCTCTCTCTCTCTCCCTCACTCACTCCCTCCTCCCGGCCAGCTTCCAAAACCGCCAGGTCAGCATTACTGCTGCAAAAGCCAGCGCCACTACGTCGGCATACCAGATGCCTTCTACACCGTAACCGAGCGGGAACCCCCACACATAGGCCAGCGGAATCCAGATAACCCAGTATGCGGCGAAGGTAATCCAGGTAGGGAAACGCACATCCTGCAAGCCTCGGAGCAGGCCCGCGGCGATAGCCTGGGTACCATCGAATATCTGAAAGATACCGGCAATGACCATTAGTCTTGCGCTGATGCGCAATACGACAGGTTCTTCAACGCCGTACAGAGTTGGAAATTCGTGTTTAAAAATAATCATAATCGCTGCTGAAAAGATCATATATCCCAATCCCAACGCCAATGCCGAATAACCCGCCCGGCGCAGGTTGCCGGGGTCTTTTGCGCCCAGCGCATTGCCCACGCGAATACTGGCGCCTACCGAGATGCCCAGCGTAATCATAAAGCTGATGGCGGCTATATTGAGCACCATCTGGTGAGCTGCCCGTGCCGCAGTGGCTTCATTGGGTAGCCAGCCGATGAGGATGGCTGCTCCTGAAAAGGCCGCCACTTCAAAAAATATCTGCAAGCCCATCGGAATTCCAAGTCGGAATAATTTGCCCAGCAATTCGCCATTGGCCTGTCGAAAACGCAATCCCGATAAGTAGGGGAGGTAGTTTTTGTGAAAATGCACAACAAGCCCCATCGCCAGTGCCATCAACACGCGGCAGGTAACGGTGGCAATACCCGAGCCGGCCAGTTCCAGTCTCGGTAATCCCAACTTGCCGTAAATGAGCGCCCAATTCAAAAATACGTTGAGCAATACGCCGCCCAGGGTAACGATCATTCCGAAACGCGTATCGCCCAGGCCGTCGCAAAACTGCTTATAGGCCAAAAAGATGATGAGCGGAGGAGTGGCAAAGCTGACGATGCGCAGATATTGCTGCGCCAGGGCTACTTCTTCTTCCGGTTGTTGCAACAAAGGCAGAGCCTCTGCCGCCAGCAAAGTGAGTACCGTACTTACCGCTGATATCAATAGCGCTTTTATCAAGCCCTGCTGCAAATACCGACCTGCCAGGCCGTGTTCGCCCGCGCCGATAGCCTCTGCTACCAGGGGCGCTACTACATTCATGGAGCCAATGGCCAAAATAGTGATGATGAAATACACGCTGTTGGCCAGCGAGGCCGCTGCTAATTGTATGTAGCTCACACCGCCGATCATGATGTTGTCGGTAATGTTGAGCATCAGGTTGCCCACCTGCCCGATGATGACGGGAAAGGACAAAACCAGTGTTTCGCGAAGATGCTCGCGATACGATTTTAATACGGGCGTGACAACAGACGACATGATGCGGGTGTTAGATAATTCAGCTCAACGGCATAAAGGCCGCGCAAAGTTCCTTTTTTTTAGCTAAATTTTTGTCCGGGCAAGAAATGTCAAAGCGCATTTTCTCCATATACTCTATCTTTGCATGAGTAATGTACCGGCTGCTTCAGCTGCCGGAAAATACGCGATACCTCATCAAACCAACTGCCAAATAAAGTCCTAACATGATCAAAACCAAGTTATCCATTCCGCGAGATACCCTGCTCAAGGCCTTCCGGCTCATGGCTACCGCCAAAACCATGACGGAAGTATACGAAGACAATTTTAAGTTTGTTTCCAAATACGTACACGCTACTTCCCGCGGCCACGAAGCCCTTCAACTCGCCCTGGCGCTGCAATTGCTACCCCAGGACTGGGTGTCGCCCTATTACCGCGACGAGTCTATTTTGCTCGGCATAGGCATGCGCCCTTACGATCTTATGCTCCAGCTTATGGCCAAACGCGATGACCCTTTTTCCGGAGGGCGCTCGTATTATTCGCACCCCAGTCTCAATGACCCCGACAAGCCCAAAATCCCGCATCAATCATCAGCTACGGGCATGCAGGCTATTCCTACTACCGGCGTAGCCATGGGCATTCAATACAAAGAAAAACACGGTTTGTCGCCCGACTATGGTAAAGACAAACCCATTGTGGTCTGCTCCTTTGGCGACGCCTCGATCACCGAAGGCGAAGTGGCCGAAGCCTTCCAGATGGCCGCCCTCAAGCAGTTTCCCATTATGTACCTGGTGCAGGACAACGGGTGGGACATCTCGGCCAACGCCGCCGAAACCCGCGCCCAGGATGCCGCCGAATACGCCAAAGGCTTTCACGGCATCGAAGTGCGACGCCTCGACGGCAGCGACTTTTTTGCCTGCTACCACGGTTTACAGGAGGTGATCGATACGATGCGCCGCGAACGACGCCCCTTTCTGGTACACGCCCATGTGCCATTACTAAACCACCACACCAGCGGCGTTCGCAAAGAATGGTACCGCGACGACCTCGACGTACACGAGGATAAAGACCCTTACCCCATCTTCCGGCAGCAACTGCTCGATAGCGGTATTTCTGAAAAGAAATTAAAGGAATTAGAGACGGAGGCCCGGGAAACGGTGCTGGCCGACTTCAACGCCGCCCGCGCCGCCGAAGATCCCCGCACTGAAGACTTGTTTACCCACGATTTTGCCCCCACGCCTATCACCGAAGAAAAAGGAATGCGGGAACCTGCAGGCGGAGCGCCTATTGTGATGGTTGACTGTGCGCTACACGCCGTGGAAGAACTCATGCGCCAACACCCGGAATGCCTGCTCTACGGACAGGATGTCGGCGGCCGCCTCGGCGGGGTTTTCCGCGAAGCAGCTACACTGGCGCATAAATTCGGCGACGACCGCGTGTTCAATACACCCATCCAGGAGGCTTTTATCGTGGGTAGTACGGTGGGGATGAGTGCCGTAGGATTACGGCCTATCGTAGAAGTACAGTTTGCCGACTATATCTGGCCCGGTCTCAACCAATTGTTCACCGAAGTGAGCCGCTCTTGTTACCTCAGCAATGGAAAATGGCCGGTGAGTATGGTGCTACGCGTGCCGATCGGCGCTTACGGCAGCGGGGGACCTTATCATTCCACAAGTGTAGAATCGGTAGTCACCAACATTAGGGGTATCAAAATTGCTTATCCCAGCACCGGCGCCGACCTCAAGGGCTTGCTCAAAGCTGCCTGGTATGATCCTAATCCGGTAGTAATCTTCGAGCATAAAGGTCTTTACTGGTCGAAAGTGCATGGCACTGACGCCGCCAAAACCGTTGAACCCGACGAAGATTACATCGTTCCGCTTGGCAAAGCCCGTCAGGCCCTCGTGGCCGAACAGTCTGTCGTGGATCGTGGTGAGAGCCTGCTGGTTGTTACCTATGGCATGGGGGTGCATTGGGCGCTTAACGCTGCTCAGCGTATGCCGGGACAAGTGGAGATACTTGATTTGCGTTCACTTTTTCCACTTGATGAAGACATGCTCTATAGCCGCGCCAAAGTGCACGGCCGTATATTGGTAGTCACTGAAGAACCTGTAAATAACACCTTTGCGCAAAGCATCGCCGCTCGCATACAGGAGCACTGTTTTGAGTGGCTCGACGCGCCGGTGCGCACCATAGGCGCCGAGAACATGCCTGCCATTCCCCTCAACGAAACCCTCGAACGCACCATGTTGCCTTCTATCGACAAAGTAGAAAAGGCAATGCGCGAATTGTTGGGCTATTAACAGTTGGTTAGTCTGCCAAGTCGAAAGTTTGGGCTGCAATAATCCTGCGGTGGTAGTTAATTTGTCCCACGTGGTAATTAAAATGGGTGAGTAGATGGAGTAACATAAACTCCATTTTCACGATTTTGCCGTGTTTTTCCACGGGGTAATCGAGGGCAAAATCGGATTCCTTCATTGCCGCAATCGTATCGAGGACGACTTTTTTGGTGTAGTCAATTTCCTCCAGTAATTGCTGCTGGGGCACGTCTTTTAGTGAAAATTCGGCATCCCGGTTTCGTACGAATCCGCTGTTACCAAGAATAGCGCCGACAAAGTGGTTGAGATTGCCGAGGAGGTGGAGGCACAGATTTCCTGCGGAGTTGAGGATCTCTCCGCGGACGATCCACAAATCGTTTTCGTCTTTGTAGGCAGCGATTTCTGTTTTGAGCAGGTCGAGATCGCGGGCGAAGATTTCGAGGAGGGTGTTTTTCATGGAATGAAGTTTATGAGGGTTGATGAGGGGGTAAAAAGGCGAAGGCCCAACCCTGGTAAGGATTGAGCCTTCTTATGAGTTGGCAGCGACCTACTCTCCCACCTACATGAGGCAGTACCATCGGCGCAGGGGAGCTTAACTTCTCTGTTCGGAATGGGAAGAGGTGGAACCTCCCCGCTATAACCACCAACAGTTCTTTGAAGA
>JAEUUQ010000492.1 GCA_016787505.1 Saprospiraceae bacterium
TTGTGGGTCAACGAAAATTTCACCCTCCATATTGATCAAGCCCCACTTGCCTGCTTTTTGTACTGGTGCTACCCCCTCTGAAAAGGAGTAAACATTGTCAAATTGGGGTTCTATTATTATTTCCCCCTCCTTATTGATAAAACCCCACTTGCCTGCTTTTTGTATTGGCGCCACCCCCTCTGAAAAGTCGTAAACATTGTCAAATTGAGGTTCCATCAAAACTTTTCCATTCTTATCAATCAATCCCCATTTGCTCTCTTTTTGTACTAGTGCCACCCCCTCTGAAAAGGATCGAGCATTGTCAAATTGTGATTCTATCAGAATTTTCCCATCCTTATTGATCAATCCCCATTTGCTCTCTTTTTGTACTAGCGCCACCCCCTCTGAAAAGGATCGAGCATTGTCAAATTGCGATTCTATCAGAATTTTCCCATCCTTATTGATCAATCCCCATTTGCTCTCTTTTTGTACTAGCGCCACCCCCTCTGAAAAGGATCGAGCATTGTCAAATTGAGGTTCAATTAGTATTTTTCCCTCCTTATTGATATAGCCCCACCTGCCCCCTTGTTTTACTGACCTCAGTCCTTCCGAAAAGTCGCCAATGTCTTCAAATTGTGTAATATAAGCATTAACAGATATCCATTCAGGAGTACGAAGTGAGTCTCTAAAATCGAATAGTTTACTTGGGAAAGAGTATATATTATTAGAAACAGACTTCGCACTTTTACTGCTTACGACGGAATAATTTCGATCAGCTTTTTTTACCACAAACAACCCTCCCTCCGCCGGTAATATCCACTCGTGCCCCGGCAATTCATTCAAGTGTTTGCCGTTCACATCCACAAAAAAATACCTGCTGTTGTTATCCTCGCACACCCCTATCCCGTTTTTAAACGGCTGCGGGTTGTAATACTCAAAAGCGCTCAGCGGCTCTCCCAGCGGGGTGGCCACGGCAAAAGCGCCATCCTGATATACCCAGATGAGGTGGGTTTGGTAAATGGAGTCGATGGCGGCGGCGGCGCCTTTGTCGGGGCAGAGGGCGTCTACGGCGCGGTAGGTTTTTACGGCTTCGGCGTACGACTCGGCAGCGCGTTGGGACTGGGCCCGCCGGTAGAGGCAGTCGCAGAGGCAGGTCGTGTTGTCGCCGCACTGGGTGTAACAGGCGTCGGGCTGGGGGAAGAATGGGAGTAGAATGAGCAATAAGGCGTATAACATACGTGGGGATTTTTTGCTTGAAAATTCGTAACTATTTAGGTCGATTTTTGACTATTGTACCTTTTTTCATCGCCAAAACCAAAAACTCTGTGTCACTCCGTTTTACTCCGTTTAACTCTGTGGTGAAAAAAAATCTCGCACACGCTATTGGCATTTTTTCAAAGCATCCACCACAGCGGTATCGTCCGGGCGTATAGCTACGGCGGCGCGCAGGTAAGACAATGCCGCCCTGCACTCGCCGATGTCGGCCAGGCGCAGGCCCCGGTTTTTGGCTACGTTGAAATCGTAGTCGCGTTTGTCGCTTTGGCATTGGGCGATCAGGCTTTGCAATTCCCGCCGCGTTTTGGCGTCTTCGGCTAAGGTCAGGGCGCTCCGGTAGGCGGCAATGGCGTCGTCGTATTGTTTTTTGCTATTAAAATCGCCGGCCTGGGCGCGGTAGCTTTGCAGTTGCTGCCGTTTGGCCTCGCGTTCGGCTGCGAGCTGGCGCTGTAGGGCGGCCTCGGCTTTTGTCTTCTCTCGCAAAGCGACGGTTTTTGCGCTATCGGCTTCGATGCGGCGGGTTTCGGCTTTTTTCGATGCATCCAGGGCAATTTCCTCGTTTTCCTTCGCCTGTCTAGCACTTTCGGCTGCTTGCGTTGCGCTAATAACCGCTTGTTCTTCACTCACTGAAGCAGCATAAGCAAAATACCCCGCTACAACCAGAGCCAGCACCGCCGCGCCCAGCAAACCCCGCACCAAGCGCAGGCGGCGGCGGGTGTTTTCCAGTTCCTCGCGCTCTTTTCGCGTTAGTTCTTTTTCGCTTTCTACCATGCGCGCTTTCAATCGCTCCGGCATGGTCAGGAAGGCCTCAAAGGCCCGCAGGTAGTCCAGGTCGTCGCGGGAGAATAAACCCTGCCGCTCTTCGTACACCCGGTATACATCGCGCGCTTTTTCGCGCAGCTTCATTTCTTCGGTGAGGTTTTGACCTACCACGCGGGCCAATACGTCGTGACTGATTTCGTATTGGGTGTTTTCACCCGATTTGAGGGTGCGTAGTATACGGCGTTGTTCCAACTCCTGGAGCAAGGCACTCAGCGGTTGGGACAAGGCGACGGCGTTTTTGGACAGGGCGGCTTCCAACTCAGCTATGCCGGCTTGCAGCTTGGTATGTCGCTCGGAGATCATAGCGGCCAGTAGTTCTAAAGGGGCTTTTTCGCCATACGTTGGTTTGAGTTCGGCCAACTGGTTTTTTAAAAAGCGATCCAATACGCGTTCGAGGTTGTCGTCGGGCTGGACTAAGCCGGCATGCAGGCGGGGGAGTCCGGTTTGCTTTTGGCTTCGGGGGACTTCCGCAAGCGCCCTGTCCCACAGTTCACCCAAAAACACCTGTACGTGCGCCAGTTCGATTTCGAGTTGGGTATCGGGTAGCTTGGAGAGGATGGTCTGGGCCAATAACTCAGCATCAGTAACCGAGAAATGGGCGAGGTAGCGCGGCGCGGTAAGCATGTTTTCGATGGTGCGTTGCACGTTGGAGCGGTTCATTTTTTCCAATCGGAAACGGTGCTGAAACAGGCTGGGACACAGCGGCTCGAACTCGGAGAGGTGGCCGATGAATTCCTCGCGCATGATGAGCAGTATACGGCAGGGGGTCTTGTACCGGATCAGCCGGTTGAGCCGGGTAAAAAACTCCGTTTTTTCGGCATGGCTGCCCTGTATGAGCAGTTCCTCAAACTGGTCGAAGAGCAGGTATACCGGCTTGTATTGTTCGTCAAAAAGGGCCTCTACGGCCTGACCGAAGTCGAAATCGGGGCCGGGATCGAAAGGGGTGTGCAACTGCTCACGGATGCGGGCAAAAACGGAATCGTTGAGGTTATTGCCGCGCCGAATGGTGAGGGCCAGCCAGTCGGCGTCGGAGAATTGATTGCGCAAACCGCATTCGATGAGACTGGTCTTGCCCGCCCCCGAAGGCCCGTACACGAGCAGGTGTTTCACCCCGCTGAGGGCGTCGAATAGCTTGTCGGTCTCCTGTTCCCGCCCGAAGAAGACGTCGAGGTCGTCTTTTTGATACGAATCGAGGAATTTGAACGGCGAGGAGCGGGTCATACGGAAGCGGTTTTAAAGGGTTTAAACACGGCTTCCAGTTGCTCGTACAGGTCGTTGAGGCGGGGTTGCTGGGTGTTTTCGGCTTTTACGCGCAAGGTTTTGTTGGAAGCCGGCGGGCTTTCGCCAAGTTGCAGTTCGTTTTTGTACTGGGCGTATTCGTATTGGCGACTGCCCGGCGTTTGGCCGCTGAAATAATAGATTTCGGGTGTCTGGGTGGGTTTTTCCGAAAAAACGCTCTGGTCGATCAGCAGGGGCGAAAGCGAGAGGATGGTGTCGCGGTCGCGCAATTGTTGCAGTCCCTGCAGGATGTCGCTGCCTTTGAACAGCAGTACGCTGTGGTTGTAGGTAAACGAGTCTTCTACGGCAAGGATATTGTAGTCGGCTGCCGAGGAATACTGGTCGTACAGGCCGTGCAGTTCGCCATAGAGGTGCACAAACTGCCGGGTGGTGCCGAGCCGGTAGTTGAGGTTGATCTCTTTGATGCTGACCAGCCGGTATTTGGCCAGAAAAGCAATTTTGCGCAGCCAATAGACGAGCGCAGTGCGGTATTCATCGAGGCGTTGGGGCAGGTCGGGGTCTTCGTCGGTCAGGCGGCCCGACAGCAACTGGCGGCGGTAGTGGGCCAGGAACAGCGCGGTGTCGAATAGTTCGCTTTCGGTGTCGGTCAGTTCGGTTACAAAATCGCCGATTTCGGGCACAAAAGCGGTCGAGTCTTTCAGCAGGTCGGTACTGACGAGCAGCAGGTTGAGGTAGTCGAAAAGCGGCTCGCGGGCATTGTCTGGTGTTGCCTCTACGCGCATGGCGATGTAGTTGGCCAGGGCAGGGTGTTTCGCCGGTTTTTCCGCCCGCAACAGTTGCGCCACCTGGATATGGCAAAGGTAGCGCAGCGTATTTTGCCAGGCTTCCGTCATGTACGAAAAAGCGCGCAGATTGTTTTGCTGCCCTTCCTGGGTCTGCATTTTGCGCAAAAACTCTTCAATAAGCCAGCCGAAATGCTGGATAATGTCGGCGGGGCGGTTGCTCACGGAAACGTTTTGGCGCATCAATTCGCGTTGAATGCTCTGCAGCCAGCGGGTGCGGTCGGTGATGAGTTCTTCAGCCAGGGCGGCGGGCAGTGGCGCGGCGCCTTCAAATTCGATGTCTTTGACCAATTCGAGCAGTCCAAACCGTATCTGGTTTTTCGTCAGATTCGCCTCTGCATGGCTCACCAGTCCGAGGCGGATTTGCTTGCGTATATCCTGAAAGCGGGCGGCCTGCATAATGGCTTCGTCCAATTGCGGCGAGTTGTCGAGCAGGAGTTGGAGTTGCCCCAGCGCGGCATCCATCTCGTCGTTGGCGATGAGGTTGCGAATATTTGTTATAAATTGGTTAGTCGTCATGTTTCATGGCTGGGTATTTGGGTATAAAGCTGTGGTTTATAAGGGTTTTGTAAAAATAGTTTTTCCTGTTGGAATAGAAGAGAATGGATGGATTTTTTATGCAAATTTGATAAGGACTATGCTTTTGTGCCTTTGTGCGGTTTTTGGGTCTTTGTGTTAAAAATAAATAGCGTTATGCTGCGATTTTTCACCACAAAGGCTCAAAGGGCACTAAGTACCACTAAGTCTTGCTCAACCATATAGTTGCCGTTTCGACTCCGCTTACATAGCTGTTCGTTTCGGCTCCGCTCAACGAACAACTCCGGTCTACTGGGACGGTCATTGAGCGGAGTCGAAATGACCAACGTGGCTGTTCGTTTCGGCTCCGCTCAACGAACGGCATTGTATCCCGGATTTCGGATAACAGCGGAGAGCGAGATAACACCTTCGCTCATACTTCGCGTAGATGTCACCTCTTTTGCACAGTCGCACAGTCGCTTTCCCACACCCCCGACCCCTGAAAGGGGCGACCCTCCCGCGCACGAGTCGTAAAGTCGTAAAGTCGTAAAGTCGCACAGTCCCAAAGTCGCCCTAAAACCCTTCCGGCACCACCAGCCCCTGCAAACGCATCTGCGTAACATGCTCGCGAAGCTTGACGGTATCTCCCACCTCGCGGTAGAGCAACAAAAGGTTGTTGTGCACGGCCTGTTCTTTGGGCACTTTAGTAAGGAAGGTCTCCAGGCTCTCTATAGCGCCGGCTTTGTTATTGAGCTGGAAGCGGGCGTTGGCCAGGAAATAATGCGTGTCGGCCAGGTCGGTGTATTGCAATTCTTTTAAAAAAAACTGCTCGGCAGTGGCGAAATCTTTTTTGTCGAAGGCCTCAAGGCCCATGTAGTGGTTTACGTATTTCTCTTCGGGGTTGAGGCGGTAGGCTTCTTTGACGTGCGGGCCCATTTTGTCGTTCATTTTGGCTTTCTGGTAGCGTATGGCCAGCAGGATGTGTGCATTGGCGGCTGAGGGGGAGTTGGCTACGGCGTTTTCCCAAAAGGCGATGTCGCCGTTGAAGACGGGCTGGTGGCGCAGGTTGAGCACGGCCATGACGACGACCAGCGCGCCCCATAAGGCGTATTTTTGTATGGGTTTTAATGGGTTGTGCACCACCAGCGAATGTGCCACTATCAGCAGCAAACCGATCATGGGCAGGTAAAGGCGGTGTTCGTAAGCTTCGTCGTTGAGGGTTTTGGGTACGGCCAGCGCCGGCAGCAGAAACAACAAAAACCAGGCAAAGCCGGCTGCGGCATAACGCCAATGGGGGCGCCCGGCAAGAAAAACCAAGGCGCCTACGACAGCCAGCGCCGCCAATCCCCAGTAGTGTACCGTGTCGTATTGATTGGGGAAAACCGACAGGTTAAACGGGAAGATAGCTTTTCCAAAGTATTGCCACACCAGCGGCAGTCGCTCCCCCACCGCCGAAGCCATATCGCCGGCGGTGACTTCCCCCTTGGCCAAGGTGGCCTGTGAGCGGATGAACGCCCATAGCAAGGTGACGCCCAGCCAGGCGCCGGCCAACGCAGCCATCCGCTTTTTCTGCGACCAGCCCTCAAACCACACCAGCAATATTCCCGCCGCGCCAACCGCGGCGATGATACCGGTTTCTTTGGTAAACAAACAAGCCAGGTAGGCCAGGCTTTGCCACAATAACCACTTGATCTGCCCGGTCTGCACGTACCGGATCGCGCTTAGCACCTGCAGCAATACAAAAACCGCCAGCATGGAGTCGTTGCGGCCCGGTACCCAGCTAACAGCCTGGCTTAGGGCCGGGTGCACCACAAACAATCCCGCCAGAAAAAAAGCGGTTTCCCTGCCGATGCGAAGCGCTAAAAACAGGTAAAAGACCAAAACGCCGGATAACAGGTGCAAGACGAGGTTGGTAAGCCGGTAGCCCCGCAACTGCAAGTCCCACAATTGGTTGTCGATGATGAATGATTGCAGCAGCAAAGGCCTGTAGTAGGTATCGTCTTTTTCACTAAAAACACCCCGCTGGAAGGCATGCCCGAGGTTGCTGATATCTTTATTAAAAAGATAATTTTCTTCAATAAGTATGCTATCGTCGAGATAGGTAAGCGGGAATTTCAGTGTGTCGGCGTATAAAAACAAACCCACTGCGGCAATAATGGCTGCCCAAAACCAGGGCTTGGCCGCAATGGATGAGCCGACAGCCGGCTGTTGTTTTTTTTTCTGGCGCTTAGGTGTTGTCATCGTGCTGGTTTAGCTTGTTTCGTTCTTATACGTGTTATTCTGGTTTTGGATTCATGTCACCTTGTCACCTTGTCACCACCCGGGTTGCTCCCAAGCCGTCACCACCTATGGTGATCCCAGGACGTCACCACCTGGGACGCTCCCGAGCCGTCACCCCCTAAGGCGCTCCCAAGCCGTCACCCCCTAAGATTTTTTCCCATATCACCTCCAGCCAATCCCCGTGCTCGGGTTTCATTAAACAGGAACGCAGGCAGGTCAAGTATTCGCTATCGACAGTAACATCGATCCCCATTTGCGCCAGGTGCCGCGCCGGGTATTTAAACAGCGACAAATACAAATGTCGGTCTTCGGCCTCGTGGAAATACAGGTTGGCTTTTGCCGACATTTCTGAGGTACTTGTTCCCGGTAGCGCCCATATTACGATATCAAGTTGGGGCTCTAGGAAAACGAGGAAGCGGGGGTCGGCTTTCAGCCGGTCGTAGAGTTCCAGTGCGGCGTTGCGGCAAGCACTCATATCGCCGGCAAAAACCCCGCCTTTTACCGGCGGCAGTAGTTGGTGGGTGGCCCAAAGCCCTACGGCGACAGCGCCGGGGCGCGAACATTCCAGACTTATTTCACCCAAGTGGATATCGTTCGAACTATAGTATGTGTATGGCGAGTCGTGCAGGTAAAATTTGCTCACCGCCGGGTCTTTGAATAACACACAACCACAACCGTAAGGCTGCATGCCGTGTTTGTGGGGGTCTATCACGATGCTGTCGGCCTGCGAAATATGGTCGAAATGCCGGCGGGCTTCGGGCGTGAGGTTGTCGGCCAGTCCAAAATACCCCCCATACGCCGCGTCGACGTGGATGCGAAAGCCGTAGCGTTTTTGTAGTTGCAGCACGTCGGCCAGCGGGTCGATAGCGCCGGTGCCGGTTGCGCCGAGCGTGACGACCACCGTGCCAACTTTTCCTTCTTCGAGTAAAAGCTCAAGTGCGACGAGG
>JAEUUQ010000016.1 GCA_016787505.1 Saprospiraceae bacterium
ATAGGGACCGTTTTGCACACCGTCTACGTAAGTTTCGATGCGGGTAGGAAAAGTAGAATTCAGGCCTTCATAGTGAAGCCAGGCGCCCGATTTACGTCCGTTGACGATCACGCCTTCTTCCACGGTTTTCCCGTTACTGTCCAGTTTTACCGCACGCCTGGCGCCGCTCACACTCTTGATATCCTCCAGTTGATATGCTTTCCACTCAGCAGGAAGTTCCTGCGTTTTTTCTTGGTTGCAGGCAAAAAGTGCCGTTAACAATAAACCTCCCAACAGGCTAAAACGTATTTGCATAAGAAATTCGGTTTTACAATAAATTTGCGTAAAGCTAAGGAATGATCGACAGCACACACAATAATGCTAGGGTTGGAGTCAAAAAAAATCATACAGATGTTTATTTTTGCATCCCGATATTCAAATTAACACCTAAGCGATGGATATCCTGATTCAGCATCTCAACAAAAGTTACGGCCCGCAGAAAGCCGTAGACGATATCTCGTTTGAAGTTAAAACCGGAGAGATCCTGGGTTTTCTGGGCCCCAACGGCGCCGGAAAGACCACGACCATGAAAATGATCACCGGTTATTTGCCTATGGATCTGGGCGACGTGCTCATCGGCGGCCAGTCGGTAAAAACCGGCGCGCTAAAAAAGCAAATCGGTTATTTGCCCGAAAATAACCCATTATACCTCGATATGCCCGTGATGGATTATCTAGCTTTTTGCGCGGCTATTCAGGGTGTGCCCCATAGCGCCATTGCAAACCGGGTGCTCGACATGGTGCAGGTATGCGGATTGGGCGCCGAAAAACACAAGCGCATCCGCGAATTGTCGAAAGGATACCGGCAACGGGTGGGTTTGGCGCAGGCCATGATTCACGACCCGGCCGTGTTGATACTCGACGAACCTACCACGGGCCTCGACCCCAACCAAATCGTAGAAATCCGGGAACTCATCCGCAAATTGGGACAGGAAAAAACGGTGATTCTCAGCACTCATATCCTTCCCGAAGTAGAAGCAACCTGCGATCGCATTTTGATTATCAACAAAGGGAAAATAGTAGCTGACGGCGCTCCCGCCACCTTGCGCAAACAAGCACAAGGCCGGCAGGTATTACAGATCAGGCTTGAAGACGCCGGCGTGGAAGACGCCCGGCAAGCCTTGGCTAGCCTGCCCGGCGTATCTGCCGTGGAGATCAGCAATCCCAGCGAATTGCGATTCGACGTACAGAGTCATCCCGAGCACTTATCCAATCGCGAAATATTCGAATTGTGCGTGCAGCGCAAATGGATATTGGCCGAGATGATACCGCTGGAGACCAAACTCGAAGACGTCTTCCGCGACCTGACCGTAAACTAGTCTTAACGATAAAAAACGATAGCGATGAAACCCGCATGGATCATTGCCAAAAGAGAGCTCAACGCTTATTTCGACTCGCTGATAGCCTATTTTATCATAGTCTTGTTTCTGGCTTTCAGCGGCTTTTTTACCTGGCTTGCCGGCAACGGCGATATATTTTTCCGCAAGCAGGCCGATCTCAACGTTTTTTTCGGGGTGGCCAAATGGACCCTCTTTTTCTTCATCCCGGCGCTCACCATGCGCCAATTAGCCGAAGAAAAGAAAACGGGTACTATTGAGTTATTGCTCACCAAAGCCGTTACGGACCGCCAGGTTGTCCTCGGCAAGTTTTTGTCGTGTTTTCTGATGGTCGCTATTACGCTTGCGCTCACCCTACCCTACTACATCACCATAACTTACCTGGGCAAGGTAGATCACGGCGCTATTTGGAGCGGTTATCTGGGTTTATTACTGCTTAGCGCGGCCTATATCAGTATCGGCTTGTTTGCCAGCAGTATTACCAGCAATCAGATCGTGGCTTTTTTGCTTGCCTTGTCTATCGGCATTTTCTTTCAGTTTTTGTTTGAAGTAATTGCCGGCGGAATGACCGGCTTTATCGGAGAGCTGTTTAGTACGCTGAGCTTGTCGATGCATTTTGAATCGATTTCAAGAGGCGTCATTGACTCCAAAGACCTCATCTATTTTTTGTCAATTGTGGTGCTGGGATTGTATTTATCAGAAATCAGCATTTCAAAAAGATAGTAACGCGCTATGAAAAATACGGCTTTATCTATCGCTTTGCTTGCAGCCATATTGTTGCTGCTCAATATTTTAAGCAATAAATTTTTTCTGCGGGCCGACCTCACCGAGGGCCGCCAATACACGCTGTCGCGGGCTACAAAAGATATTTTAAAAAATCTCGACGAGCCCGTTACAATTACCGCCTACTTTTCTGACGACCTGCCCCCCGACGTGGCCAAAACCAGAAGGGATTTTCAGGACATGCTCGTAGAATACGCCAACATCTCGAAAGGCGATGTGCGGTTTGAATTCATCAGCCCCGAGGACGATGCCCAAAAAAAAGAAGCCACCGATCAGGGTATCCAGCCGCTGATGATCAACGTACGGGAGAAAGACCAGGTCAAACAACAACAAGCTTATATGGGCGCTCTCGTACGTATGGGCGACCGGCAGGAACCCATTCCATTTATACAGCCCGAAATGGCAATGGAATACGCCTTGTCAACCAGTATCAAAAAACTATCGGTTAAAGACAAACCTGTTATAGGTTTTCTACAAGGGCACGGCGAAGCTGCGCTCAATGAAATGGGGCAGGTATACGAGCAACTCAGCATATTATACACTGTAGCGCCGGTTTCGGCCGATTCGGCCATTAACCCCAGTATTCGCGCAGTAGCCGTAATAGCTCCCCGCGATTCTTTCCCCCCCGCGCATTTGCAGCAATTGGATGCCTATCTGTCACAAGGAGGCAAACTGGTGCTGGCAGTCAACGCGGTAAATGGAGATCTTAGTGCCGGGCAGGGCGCCCCGGTCAGCACAGGCCTCGAAAGCTGGCTGGCGGCAAAAGGCGTAAAAATAGAACCCGGTTTTCTTATCGACGCCCAATGCGGAAGCGTAACACTGCAACAGCAGCAGGGGTTTTTCATGATCAATACCCCAGTACAATTTCCTTTTTTGCCGCTCATCAGCGATTTCAGGGAACACCCGGCTGTAAAAGGCCTCGAACAAGTGATGATGCCTTTTGCCAGCCCTATCAGCTTTGTGGGAGGCAACCGGGGTATTAGCTTTACCCCCATCGCTTTTAGTTCAGCCCGGTCGGGTATAGTAAATGCCCCAACAATATTCGATGTGCAGAAAAAATGGACTACTGCCGATTTTCCACTTGGCGGCATGGCCGTTGGAGGTGTGCTCGAAGGTAATCTGGCTGGAAATACGCCGTCAAAACTCGTCGTTTTCGGTGACGGAGATTTTGCCGTCAGCGGGCAGAACCGGGTGCAGCCCGACAATGTCAGCTTGTTGGTCAATAGCATCGATTGGCTTTCCGACGACACCGGGCTCATTGAATTGCGCACCAAAGGCGTGGCCAGCCGCCCCATTGACCCGTCTTACCTGGGCGATGAAGCAAAAGGCACCCGCAATATGCTCAAAGCGGTAAACGTCGGATTGCCCATTCTGCTGGCTTTGCTCTACGGTTTATTCAACGCGCAACGCCAACGGGCCATTCGGAATCGCCGCATGGCTTGATATGGGGTTACCATCCTTTACTGCGCAGGGCATCCGCCACGACTTGTGGCAATTCAAAATTAGTAGAAGCAGAATGTTGAACGCTTACCAGCGGGGCATCCCAGGTAGCCGCCATGGTTGCCCACACGTGGTAGTTACCCGAGTTGTCGCGTTCGCAGTATACCCCCAGGGGCATATGACAGCCCCCTTCCATTAGTTGAAGAATTTTTCGTTCAATATTGGTGACCGCCGCCACATCCGGATGGTGAATGCGCTGGAGGGCGCGCCGTACCTCTGTGTCGTCGCGCCTTGTTTGGTAAGCCAGAACGCCTTGCGCCGGCGCGGGCACAAACTCGCGTACATTAAACCTGATCACCTGCAAATCGCTCAAATCGGTTGCCAGCCGGGTTAGTCCGGCAGCGGCCAGCACAATAGCGTCAAAATCGCCGTTGCGAAGTTTTTGCAGCCTCGTCGGCACATTACCCCGGATATCAGCCAAATGCAAATCGGGTCTGAAATGAAGCAACTGCGCCTTCCGGCGGGCTGAGGAAGTACCCACCACCGCGCCCTGGCGCAATTGCGACAAATGGGGCGTAGATGCTATCGATCGGGGTAACAGCAGCCAATCGGCGGGGTCTTCGCGATAAGAAACGGCTGTAATAGCGAGTCCGTCGGGTGTATCAGTAGGCAAATCTTTCATCGAATGCACTGCCATATCAATTTCACCGTGCAGCAGGGCATCTTCCAGTTCTTTAGTAAAAAAACCCTTGCCTTCGATCTTGTCGAAGCTGAGATCCTGGATTTTGTCTCCCTTCGTTTTGAGAATAACGAGATCGCTGGTAAATCCCAAAGCGGCTAAAGCAGTCTGTACATGGCGTGCCTGCCACAAAGCCAGATCGCTGCCACGGGTACCGATGCGTATATTGTGTGTCAAAGTATGCGCTTTTTGCGGGCAAAGATAGTTCTTAGCCAATCTACCATTCAACTTTTTTTTTCTACCTTTGCCGCATGCAACTGTCAGCGAGAGAATTAGCCGCATTACTAAACGGTTCGATAGAGGGAGACCCTGATGTCAAAGTAAATCGCCCCAGTAAAATCGAGGAAGGGGGTGAGGGTTCTATTTCCTTTTTGGGCAATCCTAAATACGAAGATTACGTATACCAAAGCACTGCTTCCGTACTTCTGGTCAATCGTTCTTTTACCCCCCGCCATTCAGTCAAGGCCACGTTGATTCGAGTTGATGACGTGTATGCATCAGTAGCCGTTCTGCTGGAACAATTCGGCAAAGCTACAACCCGCAACACCGGTATTTCCAGCCAGGCTTTCATACACCCCTCCGCCGTGTTGGCCGATGAGGTGACAATTGAGCCATTTGCCGTAGTGGAAGCCAACGCACGCATCGGCAAGGGCAGTTATATCGGCCCCCAGGTATATATAGGTCAGGATGTGCAGGTGGGCAACAATACCATCATATACGCAGGCGTACGCCTCATGCAAAAAACGGAGATAGGAGACAACTGCATCATACACCCCAATGTGGTGATCGGAAGTGATGGTTTTGGTTTTGCCCCCAACACCGAGGGTATTTACCAAAAGATCCAACACGTAGGCAATGTAGTTATCGAAGACAATGTGGAAATAGGCGCCAATACCACCGTTGACCGGGCTACCATGGGCTCTACCATTATCAGGCAGGGCGCCAAGCTCGATAATTTAATTCAGGTGGGTCATAACGTAGAAATTGGCGAAAATACTGTGATCGCGGCACTTGTCGGTATTGCGGGAAGTACCAAAATCGGCAAATCCTGCCGCATAGGCGGGCAAGTGGGCTTTGCAGGGCACCTCAGTGTAGCCGACGGCACCCAAATTGGCGGCCAATGCGGGGTGATGTCAACCATCAAAACCCCTAATGCTAACTGGGTTGGGTCGCCTGCCATTCCCTATAAGGATTATTTTCGTTCATTCGCCATATTCAGGCAATTACCGGAAATACAACAACGCCTGAATGAATTGGAATCCATATTGCGTCAACTATCGAACTCAAACGACTCAACTTCTCAAACTACTCCTAACAACTGAACCCAAAACTAATTGAATAACAATCTATTGTAATAGCCTATCTGCTACATCTTTCAAAATAACTAAAAAACCTATCTTTGCACCATTATTTCTCAGTCGTTAAAATATGAAGCAACAGACGATTCAACACCCGGTTACCCTGAAAGGCGTAGGTCTACATACAGGCAATACGGTTACACTTACTTTTCATCCGGCTCCAGCAGATCACGGCATCAAATTTCAGCGAATTGATCTTAAAGACCATCCCGTGCTTAGCGCTGATGTAAGCAGGGTTGTAAATACACAAAGAGGAACGACTATCAAACTTGGAGAAGCCCAGGTAAGTACTATCGAACACGTATTATCCGCCCTCGCAGGTTTGCGCATCGACAACGTATTGATTTCACTTGACGGCCCCGAAGTGCCTATCCTCGACGGAAGCGCTATGCCCTTTGTATCTGCCATACGCAAAGCGGGGATAGAACAATTGGAAGTCGACCGCGATTTTTTCGAAATAGAATCCCCGATTACCTACCGCGACGAAGCTACCGGCACCGAGTTGGTGGCCATGCCCGCCGATGATTTTGAAGTGATTACCATGATCGATTTCAACTCCGACGTATTGGGCCAGCAATTCGCTTCACTGCGCAACCTGGACGATTACGAAAAAGACATCGCTCCGTGCCGCACTTTTGTTTTTCTTCACGAGTTGGAATATCTTTTTAGCCAAAACCTGATTAAAGGCGGCGACCTGGACAATGCCATCGTGATCGTTGACAGGGTCATGAAACAACCCGAACTGGATGATCTGGCCAAAAAACTCAACAAACCCAGCGTTAAGGTTGATAAAGAAGGTATTTTAAATACCGTAAAACTACATTTCAGCAACGAACCCGCCCGCCACAAACTACTGGATGTAATAGGTGATTTATCGCTATTGGGCAAACCCATCAAAGGCAAAATCGTGGCTACCAAACCCGGCCACAAAGCCAACGTGGAATTCACCAAATTGCTAAAGAAATACTACCAGGACCAACGCAAACTAAAAGGAAAACCCAAATACGACCCCGACCAGGAACCCCTCTTCGACAGTGTGCAAATAGCCCAATGGCTACCGCATCGCTATCCTTTTCTGCTGGTGGATAAAATCATCGAAATGTCTGACCACCACGTAGTAGGCGTCAAAAATGTAAGCTTTAACGAATATTTTTTCCAGGGGCACTTCCCCAACAATCCAGTTATGCCGGGCGTATTACAAATAGAAGCCATGGCGCAAACTGGAGGTATTCTGGCTTTGTCAACGGTGGATGATCCGGGTAATTGGGACACTTATTTCCTCAAAATCGAAAATGCCAAATTCAAACAGAAAATACTGCCCGGCGATACGGTACTGTTTAAACTTGAACTAATGGCGCCCATTCGCAGGGGTATTTGTCAAATGCAGGCAACTGCATACGTCGGAAATAAAATTGTTTCAGAGGCGGAGTTAACTGCTCAAATCGTTAAGCGTTCCTAAAATGAATCACGCGAATCCACAATACTATATACATCCGGACGCCAAAATAGGCAATGACGTCACCGTTAGCCCATTTTCCTATATCGATAAAGATGTGGAAATCGGCGACGGTACCTGGATCGGCCCCAATGTGACGATTTTTGAAGGCGCCAGGATTGGCAAAAATTGTCGTATTTTTCCCGGCGCGGTGATTTCGGGTATTCCCCAGGACCTCAAGTTTATGGGCGAATCTACTACGGCTGAAATTGGCGACAATACGACTGTCCGCGAATATGTGACTGTAAACCGTGGCACTTCGGCTGCAAACAAAACCGTGGTGGGCAGCAATTGCCTGCTGATGGCCTATGTACATGTGGCTCATGATTGCCAACTGGGCAACCACGTGATCCTGGCTAACAATGTCAATCTTGCCGGCCACGTCATTGTAGAAGACTGGGCGATCCTGGAAGGGCTCGTGGCCGCACAGCAATTTGTGAGGGTGGGCGAACACAGTTTTATTGCCGGCGGTTCGCTGGTGCGCACTAATGTGCCGCCTTTCATTCGCGCCGCCCGCGAACCCCTCTCCTACATCGGCGTGAATAAAGTAGGGCTTGCTCGCCGTGGGTTTTCGGACAAACAAATTGAACTCATCAGAGACATTTACCGGATTATTTTTGTGAAAGGCCACAATATCAGTACCGCACTGGAAAAGGTGGAAACCGAATTCGACCATTCTCCCGAGCGGGAAGAAATCCTTTCTTTTATCCGCAGTTCGGCCGAAGGAAGAGTAAAAGGAGTTATCAAAGGGTTCGGCCATATGAATGGCAATACGGTGTATGAGGATTGAACTCACAGGAGCAGCCAAACGCTACCGCAGAGAATGGGTGCTGCGGGATGTAAACCTGCTTTTGGATGCTAATACGTCTTACGCCGTTGTAGGCCCTAACGGCGTCGGCAAATCCACGCTTCTTCGCATGATATCCGGATATTTAACGCCGTCGAAAGGAAAAATCTCTTTTAATTACCAAAATCAGCCCTTACCCGTATCTGAAGTATACCGCTATCTGTCGTATGCCGCTCCTTATATGGATCTGATAGAAGAATTTACGCTGGTAGAAGCGCTGGAGTTTCAGCAAGGTTTCAAACCCTATGTCGCCAACCTGCATCCTGAAGAAATTCTGAGCCATGTACTCGATATGCATAAGCAGCGCCACAAAAGCATCCGCCATTTTTCTTCGGGCATGAAACAACGCCTCAAATTAGCGCTGGCTGTTTGTGCAGATACGCCTATTCTGCTACTCGACGAGCCCACTACCAACCTCGACCGGCAGGGCGCCGCCTGGTATAATTCGCTGCTTTCAACTTATCATTCTGATAGAGTGGTTGTTATAGCGTCCAATGTAGAAGAAGATGTAGCCTTCTGCACGCAAAGAATTGAAATCCAAAAATTCAAGTAAGCGCTTCTACTAAAAAATCATTGAACGGCCTTGCAGCCTGAAAATAATTCGATATCCTTTGCACGCTATCGGGCGTGATGGCATTTTCAGCGGGCAACTCCGCCATGTAGTAAAATTGCTTATTGGCGATGAGCGGTATTTCTTTTTCCGCATCTCTAAATTCAACGGGTAGAATCTTGTTGCGCTCGCCGCGCAACTCGCCGTATTTCTCTACAAATTCGGGAGCTTGAACCAGGCCTTGAAACTTGTCGGGCTCTGCCATTATATGCCGGCGGACTTTTTCCAAAGCAGGTTTTTCCAAAAAATAGGCGCCGCCGCCCAGCATAAGCATGCCGCTTTCCAGATGCACATAGAAACCGGGATACTCCATTTGTTTGCGCCCGTATGGAGAGATGACCGCTGCCATGTGTTCTTTGTAGGGGCGTTTATCCTGTGAAAAACGGGTATCCCTGTATATTCTGAAAATCGCATCCTGGGGTTTGATCATGATGGCGGGGTCGATGGCATGAAAAGCCTGGATGAGCTCCCCTATCCACTGTTCAAACGGCTTCTTCAAGTCTTTTTCAAACCGCGATTTGTGGCTTGTAAACCAGTCTTTGTTGTTGTTGTTCGATAGGTCGCGCAGAAAATCCAGCGCAGATTGAGTTAAGGCGCCCATGGTTAAGATCCGTTGTTTTTTAATTTTCTGGCCGACCGCTTAAATCCGGCCAAAAAATCGCTGAAGGAATCAAATTCTTTGCGGTAGCTCAAGCCAGTACCCACTTCCAGGCGTCTGCCTCCGCCGATATCCGGCTGCAAACGCTGGTACAAACGCAGTTTCAGGGTACGGTTGGTATTGAGTACGTATTCTATGACGACGTCATTGCCAATAAAGGTGCCATTGGCTTCGGGGGTGGCTCGAATACTGCTGCCAAAATCGACGTTGCCGCCCACCTGTATGGATAAGCGGTCGTTGAGGAAATTCTGGCTGATGGTAACCTGGAACTCATCGCCGCCGGTAAAATCCTGGCCTTCTCCCAGATTGACATTCCGGTATTGGTTGTAGGCAATGTCGAAATCCAGTCCCGACAATACGCTTTCTTCGCCCAAGGCCTCCGATAATAATTCGGTGACGAGCAGGGACAACTGGTTGGACACAAATTCGCTTACGGTATTATAGATGATATCTGTGCCTTGGAATGACAAGTCGGCAGGCAAAAATTGGCCGATGATAATAAGGCCGAATACCTGTCTGTTGAGTTCGTTTTGGTCTTGCTTGAGCAAGCGCAATTTGTTTTCCGTATAGGTTTGGAGTTGGCCGGTGAGCGCCGGAAAAGTAATATCAAAACTAATCTGGGGGCGCAGTAATTCGCCTTGTAATTCGAGCAACAGGACTACGTTGGTCGACTTGCTGGCGTCGTTTTTGATAGAAGCTTCTGCATTGATCAGGTATTCCTGTATAAAATTGGCCATCGATGTCTTAAGGTCTTTATACTCGGCTTCCAGGTGTATTTGTGCGCCAAAGGGGTCGCCCGACCATTGAATAACTCCTCCGGGTTTGATGCGAAAATCTTTGTTGACCACATTGTAAAGGGTAAACAAGTAGTTGCCCCTGGAAATTGTATAATCGCCATACATCTGAAAATCCCCCCCGCGTGGCACCAGGATGCGAATATTTCCACGCCCGGAACCTCTGATGATATCGCCGGTTTGCTCGTTGAATACCAATTCCATTTGGGCTTCTTCACGGATAGACAGGTCCATTTCCAAATCGACACCCTCCAGTGAAGCCCGTTTTTCGGCTTGATCCTGGCCTGTGCGCTTTTTTTCGTGTTTGTTTACAAACCTCACGTTTAATTCCGAGGCTTCCCGTTGGCTACTAATAGGAATGACCAACTTGGAGCTATCGCCTACCGTAGCATTTACATAAATATCTACCTGGTCGAAAAGCCCTGAAAACCTGACTTCACCGCTGCCCAGCGCTTGTCCGTAAAACACTTTATTGTCGCCTTTTTTGGTATCGAGCGCCAGGAAGCGTTCGGTGCGAAGGCGAGCCTTCACGCCGAGGTCCTTGAGGCGGTTGTGACTAATACCGCCATAAACCGCTGCCCGGTGGCCGTATCTATCCCGGAGAATAGTGCCGGAAGCGTCGAATAAATAATTGCCGGCTTTGATATAGCTCCGGTCAAAATGGTAGCGCGTTTTTAAATAATCGATGGTCACGGCGCCGTTTATGGCATTGATATAGCCCTCCACTTCGGGTCGGGCGGGCATGCCGTAAATATGCAGATTGGCGCCAAAGCTGCCTTCGATATCCCGCACTGCCGTTCCGAGAAAATACCGCACCAGGTTAAGGGGATAACCTTTGATATTGATACCGAGGTCAAAATATTTAGCCAGCAGCTCTGAAGGGGTTCTATTGGTGCGCACGGCTTCCAGGTCGGCCAGATTGTAAGTAGCCGTGGCAGTGAGCAGCGAAGTATCTTTTTTGATATCCAGTTTTGATTCGAGTTTGCCTTTCAGATTAGGCGCCACGGCGTTCAGCGTTAAGGCGCCGTAATAATCGTTGTTGATAAAAAAACTGTCGGCGGTAATATTCGCCTGGATCTGAGAGAAATCGAAAACCTTGCCGATATTTATTTTGGCATTAAATTTTCCATTAAAATCGAGCTGGTCGTAATCCCAGTAAGTATCGATAAAATGAAAATCAAAATTAAACAACCCCAATTGCACCCCGTTTTCGCCTATTTTTTCGAGAATAACGCGCCGGTCCTGGTGAACCAGCAAGAAGTTTTTGGTGTCAAAATATTTTTTCCCAAAGGTAATATGGTTGTTTTCATTGATCTGCCAGATGTCGTTGAGAATGACGAGGTCGGACTGTTTAAAGCTTATTTCATACCTGCTGGAATCTACCAAAAAAAGCGATCCGTTCAAGTTAAGTTTATCCAGGATACCGAAAGAAGATTCGAGGTAATTGATACCGAAACTGAGCGTATCGCCGTCAATCTGGTTCATCATGGTCAGTGTAGGCAAGAAATGATTGCCATTGAGATAAGTAGAATCGACAATTACATTCAGGTTGCCCACTTCGCGTTGCCCGTTGAACAGCACCAGGATATTGGCCAGGTCTATATTATCGTATTGCAGGTGAGGGACTTCCAGGTCGAGCGTAAGGGAATCTTTGGGGCCGCTGAAATACCCCTGCATACGCACGTCTTTGAGTTGCCCCAATTTGCCGCTCACCAGCCAATTGAGGCCTTTGGAGTCAAAAATCGACAGGTCGTAAGAGAAAAAATCCGGGTTTTGTTTTTGTATGGGTTGTTTGGCGTCTTTGATGCGAAGGCGCTGTGCAAAGCCGGGGAAATTGCGTTTGACATATTGCAGAAAATACTGCGGGAGGGTTTCTATTTTAAACTGCCCGGCTATGTCTGCCTGCATAATATCGGAGCGCACCGACAAAACGCGTTCATTAAGGCTGTTTACAGTAGAAGAAGCGACGATGGAATCAATTTTATAGCTATCTACGTCGTCATGAGTGAGCAGAAGATCAGTTACTCGCGCATGGCCGTCCATTTCTCTGTTATTATTCCCGCCCATGAGATTAAGTTCCACATTTCCTGCTATGAGCAAAGCTTCATCCGATAAATTCAAGGCTTTGAGATCCAGGTGATTGACCAGTGCATTAAAGTTGTAGGAAGGTACCGTATCGGAGAAATTTAATTCGCCGGCAAACAGGAAGTCGATATTGTCATCCTGAATCGCAAAATCACCGTCAAAAAGTGATTTATTGAGTTTACCCGTTAATACGGCATTTTGATAATTATATCCTTTAAAAATAAAACTTTTAATATTGGCGCTAAGCTCTGCGTTGGCCGTAGCGCCGGTAAGTCCGATGCCGTTTTTTACTTCTGATGTAAAATTGACCACGCCGAAATCGCTATTTCTCGACCATTTGCCCACATTAAAGTCGATTAGCGATAATTTACCCGAGTAGCTGGCTTTTTCTTTACCAGGTTTGAGGTTCATACGCATGTCCATCACGGCTCGTCCGATGTCGGTACTCAAATCGCCGTAGGCCACAAAGTCGGCAAAAAAACC
>JAEUUQ010000025.1 GCA_016787505.1 Saprospiraceae bacterium
GCAGATTTGCCGCCATAGGGGACGTGGGCGGTATCGCCAAAATAAAACAGTGTTTCATGCGGCAATATACTGACAATGGCATTGGCGACCGTTAGGCCGCCAATGCCAGAGTCAAAAATTCCGATAGGAGCACGAGGCGCCAAAGCTGTATTTATGGATTGATACCCAATTTGGTTTTCACCATCGGACCTACATCCTGTGTTTGTTCATAATAGAGCAATACACCCTGGTCAAAAACAAATTGGAAGCCGTTTTCCTTAGCTACGTCGCTAATGGCTTTATTCACTTTGTCGTAAATAGGCTGGAGCAACTCGGTGCGCTTGTCCTGCAGTTGTTTGACCATATCCTGCTCAAACTTGCCGATTTCCTCCTCGCGCGCTTTGAGTTTGGCGGCTTCTTCTTCCTGCTGCTTGGGTGACAATTCACCGCGCTCTACCTTGGCCTGGATTTCGGTATAATCTTTCTGCAGTTGTTCTACCATACCCTGGCCCTTCTTCTGCAATTGCTTTTGAAGCGCTTCGAGATTGGCATCAGCCTGTTTTACTTCGGGCATTGCCGATAGTATTTCGGCTGAATTGATATAACCGAATTTTTGGGCGTCGAGATTCATGGTGAGGCCCAGGACCAAGACCAGCGCACTGCCGAACTTGAGGAATGACATCATCTTCAATGTGTTTAGTTTTGTGGTTTTGACGTAAAAACGCCGGCAAAGTTACAGCTTTTCGAACTCCCGGTCGCTATTTCTTTTTCAATCTTTCCAAAACCTCCGAGGTTTTGTCGTATTGCGCGCTGCTGAAAATGATACCTGCCGATCCGCCTTTGTCAAAAATAAAGTCGAACCCGCGCTCAGCGGCATAATCTTCAATAGCCGAATACACTTTATCCTGTATGGGCCGCACGAGTTCCTGGCGTCTTTTGAACAATTCGCCTTCGGGGCCGAACTTGGCTTTTTGCATGTCGCGCACTTCTTTTTCCTTGTTCGTGATCTCTTCTTCGCGCTGACGGCGCGCTTCATCACTTAAAAGGACTTGTTCAGCCTGGTAACGGTTGTACATGCCCTTAATAACATCGTATTCTTGTGCAATATCTTGCCTCCACTTGTTGGCCTGGCGGTCTAATTCGTCTTGTGCGTCTTTGTATTCCTGGATACTTTCCAATATTTTGTTGACATCCACACAGGCGATGCGCTGGGCAGTTGCGCTAAATGCAAGCGACATCACGAGGAGCATGGCTGCCAGTCCTTTGAGCAAAAACGGTCGGTAGTTCATATTAATGCGAATTTTATTGGTTATGCAAAAGTATTTGTTGCGTTTTCAAAATTACGACTTTTTCTACCCTTTAGACTTTGCCGCCGGGCCGTCGTTACTGCTTATAGACGTTAAAAATGCGTTAATAGTATTTTTTGTATTTGAAAATCAGGCTTTTATTTTCCAAATAGCCAAATCCCCCGGGCGGGGGTTTAACCAATGTTTAACGCCGAGGGGAATGATACAGTGTGAACAGTGAACAGTGAACTGCTCCTTGATCTTGTATCGGTTCACTGTTCACTGTTCACAGTTCACCAATCTGCATAAACCCGCCCTTTTGTTCCATCTCCTTGAATTTTTGCCAGGCGTGCTTGACGAGCGCGTCAGTCAGCTTTTCCATATAGAAGCTGCCGGCGGCGGGGTCGACTACGCGGTCGAGGTAGCTTTCCATTTTGAGCAGGTGTTGCACATTGCGGGCGATGCGCCGGGAGAATAAGGAGCTTTCTTCAGTAGTAGCGGCATCGGAAGGGAGAACGAAAAGGGTATGCGCGCCGCCGATAACGGCCGACATGGCCTGTGTAGCCGCTCTGATCATGTTGGTATACACATCGGCGGTTTGCGTTTCGGGGGCAAAGTGCACATAAACAGGCGGTAGCGGAGCATCGGCATGGCCGTACGCTCCCAGCAAGTTGGCCCACAGGGTCTTTAGCGCTCGCAATTTGGCGATAGCCACAAAAAAACTTGTATTAATGGCAATCGAAATATGCAAATGCCGGTTTATTTCACTTACAGTTAATCCTCTGTCTGTCAACGCCGACAAACATTCGGCGCCCTTGGCCAGCGCAAAGGCCAGCTCGTCGGCTACGTGCTGCGGCCGGTCGTGAAAGGGCCGCACATCAATCTGCAAGGGGCGAAAACGCGGCAATTCGGTTTTGCAAAAAGCCAGCATTCGCGTAAGCATATCAAAAGGCGGCTCGCTCCAGTCGAGCAAGGGATCAAAGTCGAGGCTACCGGCTACGTGGTCGGTGTCAACGGATTGTGCCTTTACCCAGTGGGCAAAGCTGTACAACAATTGCTCAGGGTCTTTTCCGGGGTAGTCGAGCTCGAAGTGCAGGGCTACGAAATCGGGCCGAATGCCCTCAAGCAAGCGGTATAATTCGGCATCGTCAGGCTGATGATGTAGCTGAAACAACGGCGCCTGTACGCCCCCCAACAAACCTTCCAGTGTTTCCCGGTTAGCTTTCGCCGTATCTGTCACCACGATATACTCCCCTATTTCCCAACCGTTTGCGGGTCGTGCTGCAACTTGTGTCGGGAATGCAGGCTGCCCCACAAAATCATCAGGATGATAAAACGGGTCGATCCGTATATCCTCACTCAGCGACCATCGGAGGTCTTCAAAAGACTTCCCCTTGAGGTCTTTTTCTAATTGCTGCAACCACTCGGCTTTTGATACCGGAGGAAATTCAGAATATAATGATTCGCTCATGAAGTCGTACTTGGTTCCTAATAATTAAAGATAATAGCGGCGACGCAATTTGAAAGGACAAAAACGCACTTTTTTTGCAAACTTTTTTGAGGAAGATTCGTTATCTTTGTAATCGCATTGCGATACTTAGATTAAATCTAAATAACTATTTTTTTCTGATCATGAATAAACGCCTGATATATTTAGACAACAACGCCACTACGCCCACTGATCCCCGCGTAGTAGAGGCTATGCTGCCCTTTTTCTACGAAAACCCCGGCAATGCCGCCAGCCGCAACCACCCGTTCGGCTGGGTAGCTGAAGAAGCGGTAGACTATGCGCGCGAGCAAATCGCGAGCCTGCTCGAAGTCGACTCCAAAGAGATTATCTTTACAAGCGGCGCTACCGAATCTGACAACCTGGCCCTCAAAGGCGTTTTTGACATGTATCGCCGCAAAGGTAATCATATTATCACCGCCAAAACAGAGCACAAGGCTGTATTGGATACCTGCCACAAACTCGAAACGATGGGCGCCGAGGTGACCTACCTCGACGTAAGCCGCGAAGGGCTTGTAGACCTTGCAGAACTCGAAGCCGCCATCAAACCCAATACCATCATGGTATCGTTGATGTGGGCCAACAATGAAACAGGCGTTATTCAGGATATGAAGGCCATCGGCCAGATTTGCGAAAAACACGGCGTATTGTTTATGAGCGACGCCACGCAGGCAGTAGGAAAAATTCCCGTTCATCCCCGCGAAGTAGGCGTACACATCATGGCTTTTACCGGCCACAAGATGTACGGCCCTAAGGGCGTCGGCGCCTTATATGTAAGCCGTAAGCAACCGCGCGTGAAGCTGACGGCGCAGATGGACGGCGGCGGCCACGAACGCGGCATGCGCTCGGGCACGCTCAATGTACCCGGTATTGTCGGTTTTGGCAAAGCTGCCGAAATAGCCAAAAAAGAAATGCAGCAGGATGCCGAGCGACTGAGCCGCCTGCGCGACAAACTGGAACTGGCCCTGATGTCCAGCCTCGAAGAAGTATACCTCAACGGTACGCGCGATAGCCGCATGCCCCACGTGACCAACCTCTCCTTCAAACACGTAGAGGGCGAAGGCCTTATGATGACCTTCAACCAGAATATTGCGGTGTCATCGGGATCGGCATGTACCTCGGCTTCGCTCGAACCCAGCTATGTGCTGGTGGCCTTAGGCCTCGGCGACGACCTCGCGCACTCGTCTATTCGCTTCAGCCTCGGCCGCTTTACAACCGAAGACGACATAGACTACGCTATCCAGGCGCTTACACAGGGCGTAAATCATATGCGCGACCTGAGCCCCATCTGGGAAATGTACAAAGAAGGTATCGACCTCAGCACGGTAACCTGGTCAGAGCATTAATTCAATCATATTTACTAATAACCAACCATAATACCCTGTATCATGGCTTATTCAGATAAAGTACTCGATCACTTCAAGAACCCCAAAAATGTGGGCACCCTCGACAAATCGAAAAACACGGTAGGCACCGGCCTGGTGGGCGCTCCCGAATGCGGCGACGTAATGCGCCTCCAAATCGAGGTCGACCCGTCTTCCAATACCATCGTTGACGCTAAATTCAAAACCTTCGGATGCGGCTCGGCTATCGCGTCGTCGTCGCTGGCTACCGAGTGGCTCAAGGGCAAATCTATCGACCAGGCCCTTACGATTGACAACATGGATATCGTGGAAGAGCTGGCACTTCCTCCAGTGAAAATTCACTGCTCGGTGCTGGCAGAAGACGCGATCAAAGCCGCCATTCGCGACTATCAGGTAAAAAACGGCATTGAGGTTACCGCCGAAGCTAGTTCGCACTAACCCATGCCGCTTATTTTATGTAATCACAAAGGCATTTTGCTATGGTATTTGTAGCGGAAAGTGCAAAACAGAAGATCGACGAGATCAGAAATAGCGAGCACATCGGCACGGATTACTTCGTGCGGGTATCGGTGACCAGCGGCGGCTGCTCGGGGCTGACCTACAAGATGGATTTTGACAACGAGCAAAAGCCTAATGACCAGATCTTCGAAGATAACGGCGTAAAAATCGTCACCGACCTCAAAAGTTTTCTCTACCTTTTTAACTCCACCCTGGAGTTTTCGGGCGGATTAAATGGAAAGGGGTTTGTCTTTAACAACCCTAATGCCTCGCGCACTTGCGGTTGTGGGGAAAGTTTTGCCGTATAATTGTAACTTTACTACGTCTTTTCGCATAAGCTAATTCTGAGGGTGTCTCACAATCTAATTGGAGAGGCGCCCTCAGTTTTTATCCGGATGTAAGCGCGAATATATGCATATTGGTTACGACGCAAAACGGCTATTCCACAACTATACCGGTCTGGGCAATTACAGCCGTACGCTGTTGCGCAGCCTGGCCACTTATTATCCCGAGCAAGCTTATTTTTTATACTCGCCGAGTAGCCGGGTAAATAGCGAGACGCAATATTTCATGTCCGACCCCGCCTTTTCTGTGCGCACCCCCAAGGGGCCGTTTAAAGCATGGTGGAGGAAGGTTGGCGTCAAACGCCAGTTGAAGCGCGACCGTATTGCATTGTATCATGGGCTGAGTCATGAAATCCCCTTGGGGCTCAAGCAAGCGGGCATCAAAAGTGTAGTGACCATTCACGATCTCATTTTCCTGCGTTATCCTGAGCAATACCGCTGGGCCGACCGCCAGATCTATCACTTCAAATTTCGGCATGCCTGCCGTAATGCCGATGCCATTGTAGCCATTAGCGAAAGCACAAAAAAGGACATTATCCATTATTTTGGCATACCACCCGAAAAGATCCACGTGATCTATCAGTCGGGGCACGAACGCTTCCTGGAGCGTCAAACGCCGCAATGGCTTGAACAGATCAGGTTGCGCTATCAACTGCCTGCCCGGTTTTTGTTGTATGTGGGATCTGTCATCGAGCGCAAAAACCTGCTTCAAATCGTGAAGGCGTTGGCTATGATGCCGGCTGCCGACCGGTTGCCTTTGGTGATTGTAGGTCGAGGCAAGGCTTATTTACAGCAAGTAATCGAGTATGCTCGCGGCGTTCGACTCGACTCCTTACTTTATTTCCCCGATCCTTCCCACGAGGACCTTCCCGCCATCTATCAACTTGCCGATATGCTCATATACCCTTCGTTTTGCGAGGGGTTCGGCATTCCTGTGCTTGAGGCGCTGTGGAGTTACACCCCGGTAATCACCTCTAATGTGTCTTCGCTGCCGGAAGCCGCCGGCCCTCACGCCTGCCTGGTCGATCCTGCCAGTCCCGAGCAAATCGCCGAAGGGATTTTACGCATACTAAGCGACGAGGCCTACCGCCAATACATTACCGACGAGGGATATGCCTATTCCCGTCGCTTTTTGCCTGAGGTGACGGCTCCGCAAATGATGTCGCTGTACGAAAGAATATGCGAATCCGGCTTATAGGTTTATGCGTTGTAACTTTCGAAAATCGGCCCGCCAGGAGAAATACGCTTTTGTAGCAATAATCACGTATACAATCATAACCACCGCGAACAAATAGGCCTCCTGACTGCCGTAAAACACCACGTAAGCCCCGTCTATCACCATCCAGTAAAGCCAGGACTCCCATTTTTTTTGGATCAGGAGGAAAGTCGCCAAAATAGAAAAAACGGTTAGCGGAGCATTCCACCAGGGGGCGGCGCTTGAAGTAAAAGTATCAAACAGATAAGCAGAAAGCAGGGAAGCTGCTACTCCACCGCCGATAAGCAAGGCATGTTGTTTATTGCTTAAATTACTGAGCGGCAACTGTTGTTGTTTGTCGCCGCCGTATTTCCACTGGTACCAGCCCCATACCCCCATAATCACGTAAAACACCTGGAGCAAGGCATCGGAATACAGGTTGTAGATGGTATAAGAGGAGTAGGCCCATAGCGCACAGCTTATTACGCCCCACCACCAACCCCAGGTTTTCTGGCGGGAGGTGAGCCATACGTATCCCAGTGCAGTAAGCATGGCCGCCCACTCCACCCAGGAAAAAGCCGAAGCCTCCTTCCAAATTGCGTCGATCATTAGAATATATTTGATACAAAAATTGGGTTCCCACCGCAAAGGCAGAAACCCAATTCCTATTGTAAATTTGAATCAAATGCTTATTTCACAAGATCGAACTTGTAGCGTACCGTCTCCATAATGGGGCGGTTGTTACCCGGCTCGCTGTTTTCAAGCATAATATCGATATCGATCGTTTCAGATTCTTCTTTTTCGGTAGAATCAAAAGTAATCTTAAATTCACCGCGCTGGCCTGGTTTAATAGGCTTGGTGGAGTAATCGATCGTGGTGCATTCGCAAGCCGTAATCACGGAAATTTTGAGATCTGTGTCGCCACGATTAGTATAGCGATAAGTATAATAGCGCTTTTCTCCTTTTTTCACCTTGCCCAGTTCAACAAAACGCTGGTCAAATTGCATGATAGGCACGCCTTTGAGTTTCTTTTTGCCATACAACGACGACCACTGGTGAATTTTCACCGTGTCGAGGTTATGCTGTACTGGTGCTGCCTGGATCAGACTGTTTTTCTCTTTCGGCGCCTGTTTGGTTTTCGGCGTAGTCGTATTGGGTTGGGGTTGTTCCGGTTTTCTCAATTCGGTGCGTTTGATCGTCACGCTTGTCGGGCCGGCGATAATTTTGAATTCCGTACGTCGGTTGATACTATGCGCCGCCTCTTTTTGTTCTTCGGTAGCCAGCTTATTGATATAATCCTCCGTTAGCACATCGCCTTCTTTGAGGAAATTATACTTTGATGCCCATTTTGCCGACACTGTTTTGGGTACTGATTCGCCGTAGCCTTTTGCCTCAATGCGGGTGCGGGGTATTTCGTTGCGCATCAGCCAGCGGCGGGCCGATTCGGCACGGCGTTGCGACAATTCCAGGTTGTATGCATCATTGCCCCTGAAGTCGGTATGCGAACCCATTTCAATTTTCATATCCGGATACTCCTGCATAAGTGCGAGCACGGCCTTGAGGTCGATCTCTGCATCCGGTTTGATACGGTCGTCGTCGAAATCATAGAGAATATTTTCGAGTACGAATGGTATTTCTTTCGTGATGGTATCGTATTCGGGTTCTACCGGGCGAGGTTTCAGGAAAAAGCGATGTTCGTATGATTTCGACTCTTTCAGTCCCACCGTATTAAACTGGAACGTATCGGGGAAATATGCGGGATGGCTGGCCACTATCATATAGGCTTTTTCGAGGCCCAGGCCGAAATCGAAGCGGTTGCCGTTTTCGCTGGTTTTGGAATCGGGCGTACCGGGTGTATTGTTGGCCATTTCCATCAGCGCTACGCTAGCGCCTTTGAGCGGCTTTTTGCCAATGTCAAACACGCCGGCTACGAGGTCGGCGTAGAGTTTGGCGATAGAAAACGCATATATATCGTCGCAGCAGTTTTTGCCGTTGAGCGATTTGGTTGTACCTGAGATAAAGCGGTTGGAGACAAAAAAGCCGTTGTAGCCTTCCTGGTCCATAGAGAAGTACTGATCGTCTACGCTGGTATTGTATTGTTTGCCCATATTTTTGGGCTCGCTCCAGGTAGAGCCGTCCCACACGCTATAAAAGATATCGAAACCGCCGATACCGGGGTGGCCTGTAGAGCTAAAATAGAGCGTACCTTCGCGGTAATAGGGCGTTACTTCGTCGCCGGGGGTATTAATTTTGGGGCCCAGGCTAACGGGGTCGCTATAGACGCCATTGCCTTGGTAGGTAGCGTAATAGATATCATCGCCGCCCCGGCCGCTGTCCATATTAGACACAAAAAAGAGAACTTCCTTGCCAAAGAGTTCGCCGACGGCGGGTTGTTTGGCGATATATTCGCCGTTGACGCCTTGTACTTCTACGGGGCCGAGCCAGCCTTCGTCGCCGCCTTCGCTCATATAGATCTTGCTTGTACCGATCGTATTGCCTTTGAGTTCTACGCGTGTAAAATACATTCGTTTGCCATCGGCAGAAAAAGCCACGTTAGGGCTATGGAAGCCGGGGCGATTAATCTTATCGTCGAGTACTTTAGGAGCTGCCCAGCCTTTTTCGCCTTTACTTGTCGTATAGATTTTAGCGTGGTGGGTTTCTTTATTTTTATCGTCGACAACGATTACTTCCTTTGCGTCATCTTTATTAAAGGCGGCAAAATAGAGTGTTTTGCCGTCGCGATAAAGTACGGGGGAGTACTCTGATTGCGGGGCATTGATATCCTTTCCGGCGTGTTCTACCTTGACGCCTTTGGCGCCATCGGGCAATGACTTGGCCAGTTCGGCGCCGATAATCTCATTTTGAGCCAATTCTTTGAGTTTCGGGTCGGTAGTTTCGTTGACAAAGCGTTGGAGTTCGGGTATGGCTTCGTCGTATTTACCGGTCATCTTGAGTACACGGCCGTAGACAAATCTTTCGGCGGCGTATTTGTTTTCCTTATCACGGGTTAGGAGCCTGTCATACCAGCGTTCTGCCTTTTCATAATCGCGCAGGAAGTAGTGCAGTTGAGCGATAGTGAGGATAAGTTCCTTGTCTTTGCGCTCTTCATAGGCTTTTTCGTATTGCTCAAGCGCGTTGTAATAATCCTGTTCGGCCATCTTTTCCGCTGCCAGTTGGAGCGTAGTTTCATAAGACGACTTCGACAGGGGTTGCGCCAAAAGCTGCGACAAGCCTGTTAAGCTGAAAAGGAGGGTGGATATTGCGAGCCAACGTTTCATATCACGCATTTTGTTGGTAGTGTTTCCTGCTTTTTAAAGCAATTTAAAGGTAAAATGTTGCTTAAGAATAAGTTAAAATCTTGGGCAAAGGATAGCCGGTTTCAGCGTCGGCTTCTTGAAAATCTTGAGGATGTACCAGGCGGCTATTTCGAAGCCTCCCTGATAAACTTCTGCCGGATTCGAGCTCAGGTTGAGATCATAGGCCAAAGCTACGCGAAGGTCTTTCCAGTCGGCGCCGAGCAATACTTTGCCGGCGTCTTTTACGCGATAGCCGAGGCCGCCCTTGAGCGTAAAATCGGTATTGAGCTTGTAATTAGCCCATCCCTGGATGGCTATTTCGTTCGTTTTGGCGGTATTTTGCCACAAGAAAGTGGGCGTAGCGCTCCATTTTTCGTTTACGGGCAATTCTACGCGGCCGTGGGCGCTGAGGCGCATGGGGCGTTTGATACCCGTAGTGCCTCCGGCGCTGGCCAGCGCATATTGAGGCGTATTGACGTGGCCGGCCGTGATACCCACTTCCAGGGGGGTATTATCGGCAACCTGGGTGCGAAGCATTAGTCCGACGGCGAAATCGAGGAAGCTCGCGCTTCGGTCGCCTGTGCGATCCTGGCTGCTACCCAGTGCGAGGCCTCCGCCGCCCAATTCAATGGGGATTTCTTCTTCGAACGTAATGTCTTCATTGGCTCCTTGCGCGGTACCTTTCAGGTTGGCCTTTCGCTGGGTACTTCCTCCCTGTATACCCAGGGTGAGCACGCTGGTTCCTTTTTTATTAAGGGCCAGGTGATAAGAAGCCGAAAGGGCGCTGACGTTGGTTTGGAGACGGGCGCTACCCGCTTCATCCTGCACCAGCAATAAACCTACGCCCACCCAATCTCTTTGGCGAAAGCCGCGGATAATGGGCGCATCGATATAGATGGCCGGCGTGGTAAATTGGTTTTTCAAAAAACCCAAGCCCCATTGGTCGCGATAGATACCTCCGATGCGTGCCGTACCTTCGAATGCCCCGGTCTGAGCCGGGTTGAGCGAAAGCGGCGACATATTAAACAGAGAGAAGTGTAAATCCTGGGCATGTAGTGTTTCAATTGCAAGAAATACAGTTAGCAGAAGTAGATGTTTAAGCTTCATAGGTGTCGTTGATTTAAAGTAGAGGCCTTAAAAGTAAGGCCTTTTACAAGATATGCATGCCAAGTTAAATGTTAAAGTCAAGTTGACCAACTGAATTTGCTTATTTTTCATCGGTTGCCCGACAAAACGGGGGATCAATTATCCAGTTTTTCATTCTTTGCCGTTTGCTTTACGCATATGAAATTGAGTTTGTTACTGGATATTGAGGTATAGAAAAAATATTCAAATAAAAATAATGCCGTAAAATAGTATTCTTTTCAAAAAAATTCTCATTTTAGCGTTGCCCTCGTGAACATACGCTTTTTGGTTCCAATTTCCTTAACGATCTAAACAGTCTGGCTATGTTAATTCTCTACATTGCTATGGGTGCCTTCATTATCGGCGGAGGGCTGATTCTACTTTCTGGCATGCAACCTGCGCGCAGCAGGAGGTTTTATTGATTTGCGGCGAATGCCATACACCTATCCACTCTGACCCCGGCGCCACAGGCGCATCCCACTTTCCGGTGAAAATTTAATCCCTTCATGGGGTCCCAAAAACGATTTTCAACAAGTCTGCTATCCCAGTACATTTTATCCCTTGAGCATAGTTTTTTGTAGTTACATATCCTGGTCCAAGCGTGAATTGGGGTAGGAAAGTATGTTTTGCTGGCCGCTTGTAACAAGCTGCCAGCGGATTGTTTATTTGCACTTATTCTAAACAAAACGAAAAACCAGCCGCTCTACCGGTCTGACGGTTACAAACCGTCTGACCGGTAAGCGGCAGCTGACCGGTAGCGGCATTAATCGAGTTTGAGCACATCGAGGAAAGCCTTTTGGGGCACTTCGATCTTGCCGAATTGGCGCATACGCTTTTTACCTTCCTTTTGCTTTTCCAGCAGTTTGCGTTTACGGCTAATATCGCCGCCATAACATTTGGCGGTTACATCTTTGCGCATAGCGGAGATTGTTTCGCGGGCGATAATTTTAGCGCCGATGGCAGCCTGGATAGCTATAACAAATTGCTGCCTGGGCAACAAGTCTTTTAATTTCTTACAAATCTTTCTCCCAAATGATTCGGCCTTATCGCGGTGAACGAGTGCCGAAAGCGCGTCGACATTTTCTGCGTTCAACTTGATATCGAGGCGCACGAGTTCCGACTGGCGGTAGCCTATCGGAGAATAGTCGAAAGAGGCGTAGCCGCGTGAAATAGACTTGAG
>JAEUUQ010000050.1 GCA_016787505.1 Saprospiraceae bacterium
AAAGCGATAATCGAATACTTCCTTTTGCAGAACGGCTTTTAAACCTTCTATGAAAATACGGTGGTCATCTGCCAGCACTGTTCTAATAACCTGCATGGTTGACTGATAATTGTTTGTCAATGGGATTATGAGCACGCAACCGTACGCCTGCGTAAATTAAGCGCTGCGCAAGGTTGCTAGTGTAAAATTAAGACTATATGCCGTAAAATCAAATATGCAGGCGACAGTGGGGGCTATATTTGGTATTATCGGGTTAATGCTACGTTAATGTTGCATCCCCTGCTGCTTTGATTTTAACGGCTGCGGAGTCAGTTCAACCGGGTTTTCCGTCAGATGAGCCCTGGTAGATGAAGTCGTATTGTTAAAAAAGCAATGTGTTTGTATTTTGAAAAAGCATAAAAGCCCCCTATTTTGCTACAAAAAAGGTCGCATGAAAAATACATCCTACCTATTAACTGTGATACTGACCTTTGCAGCCCATACCTGGGTGACAGCACAACTAAGTGTTGCGGGCAGTTTCCGGGGGTATTATACGTTCGGCATTAACGCCGGATGGTCGTACCAGACCAGCGATGTTCGCGCGGCTAAAGGCGGCTTCGGGTTTGGCGCCACCCTGGCGCGCAATATATATTACCGGCAAGGGGCGGCCTTGACATTTGACCTCAGGGGCAGGTTATTATATGCCCGGCAATACGGATTGGATCCCTTCCGCACCTACGACATATTGGGCAATACGGCCATTGACGGCAGCAGAGGTCAGGGGCTCGACTACCTCTCCTACCCTGCCCAATTGGGTGAACCGAGGGGTTTTGCTTTCCTCAACCACCGCACCGATTTGGGAGAACTGGGTCTCGAAGCTGTTTTTACGCTTAACCGACTACGCGAACGCACCGGGGTAATTCTGTCGCTTTTCGGCGGCGCCGGATTGAGCGGCTACCGCGTTGCCGTAGACCAGGCCGGCGATTCCGGGCAACCTTATTATGAGGGATACGCCGCACTGAAAGACCAGGTGGGAAGCGCACAAGCCCGCAGTGAATTGCGCGGGCAAATTCTGGACGGCAACTACGAAACCCGGGGCGACGGGTTTGAAAACACCCCCGTTAAAATAGGCTTCATGCCGTCGTTGGGCATAGAACTGGGCTATCAGCTATCGCCCCGGTTTTCTGCGCATATAGGGCATCGCGTCACTTTTTCGGGTACGAATGCGCTCGACGGCCAACGCCTGGAAGACAATCGCAGCGATATTTACCATTACACCTTCTTTGGTTTGCGTTGGCGAATAGACCGCGACAGGCCCAATCAGGCCGACGCCCGCGCGCCGGAAATAGACATACTATCCCCCGGCGCCAACCCTTTTACTACCGGTGATCTGCGTGGCGGACAGGTGCGCGCGGATATCAAATATGTTTCGAACCCCGCAAACATTCGTATTTATGTAAACGGCCAGGAGCATCGCTTCGACTACCAAAACAGTCGCCTGCAAACAGAGGCGCCGCTGCGCCCCGGCAGAAACGAGGTCACTATCAGCGCGCACAACGATGCCGGTACAGCAAGAGAAACCGTCATCATTATTTACCAAACAGCGATAGACAATCCACCGCCGCCGCCGGCCAACGTCAAACGCCCCCGTGTGGCATTCGATTCGCCTCCCGGCAACAAGCACCGCGTGAGTGAACCTTCCTTCATTGTTCAGGCGCGCGTAGAAGAAGTAAGCAACAAAGCAGATATCGAATTTACCCAAAACGGCGCCGGCCGCCACTTTACCTTCGATTCCCGCGCCGGCGTGTTGCGCGCCGATATCGAATTGCGTCCGGGCGACAACACTTTGCGCATTCGCGCCCGCAATGAAGCCGGCAACGAGGAAGCCGTTACCACCCTCATCTACGAGCAACGCCGCCAGGGTCCGTCGGTTCAAATCACAGAACCTTCGCGCAACGATATCACAGTGAACGAAGCGCAAATGCGACTGCGCGCTACTGTAAAACGCGTGGACAGAAGGGAAAACCTCTCTCTATATATTAATGGCAGGGAAAACCGCAATTTCGAATTCGACGTTTCCCGGGAACAACTACAAGTTGACCTTCCGCTGGAACAAGGGCTCAACCGCATCGAACTTCGCGCCGAAACGCGCGATGGCAGCGATCAGGACGAGTTGAGGGTGACTTACCAACCGCCGGCACAGAAAAACCCGCCCACAGTGCGTTTTACCCGGCCCGGCCAACCCAATAACACCTCCACGAAAGCGACAGCGGATATCGAAGCGGAGGTTACATTTATTAATAATAAAAACCAACTCACGCTCACACTCAACAACCAATCGCTGAGCAACTTCACTTTTAATGCCGCTACGGGCAAAATAAGCGCTACCGTCAACCTGGTCATGGGCAATAACGAGATCGCGCTCAAAGCCCGCAACAACGACGGCAATCAGGAAGATAACGTGGTCATTACGCGGATGGATAAGCCCGGCGGGCTCCAATTGCCGCCGCGAATCACCATACAACAGCCGGCAAATGGCAACACCGTACAAACGCCCACTATTGCCGTAAAAGCCAAAATAGAACGCATAGGGCAGCGCAATGACATTACTTTTACTGTAAATGGCAAACGCATCTACGATTTTGATTTCACGAGCGGCAACACCGAGTTTTCTGCCAACGTCACGCTCGAAACAGACAACAATACCATCAGGATACAGGCCAACAACAGCGCCGGCGCCGATGATAAGCAGGTGAGTGTAACTTATAAGCCCGCTCAGCCCAAACCTGAAGCGAACTTCCTGCGTCCTGCAAAAAGCAATACCAGCACCAACGAGAGCCCGACTCCTATAGTAGTATCCGTAAAACATGTGGAGAAAAAAGAAAACATCAGGCTCAACGTCAACAAAAAAGCGGTTACCGACTTTACCTACGATACCCAAAGCGGGGAGGTAAAAGCTAATGTGGTGTTAAATAAAGGCAATAATACGTTAATGGTCGTGGCGACCAACGAAGCGGGTACTGCCCAGGCAAGCACCATAATTTCGTTTATCCCATCGGTCAAAAGACCGCCGGTAATAGACATCAGCTCGGTATCCCAGCCCGTGGCCAACCCCCTATACCCTAATAATGCAAATAGTACGGTAATTGCGTCGATAAAAAATGTAACTAAAAAGGATCAAATAACGTTTATTGTAAACGGAAACGCAGTGACCAATTTTAGTTTTGACGTCAAAACAGGTATATTTGAAGGTATTGCGCCTTTGAACCGAGGAGCCAATGCAATTGTTATAAAAGCGACGAATTCAGATGGGATGGATGAAGAGCAGCGAACGATAAATTTCTGAGTTCCCTCAACTACGTACAACAGTCGGGTGATTTCATATAGAGGGTGACCTTCATGGGTTGCCCTCTTTTTTTGCGACTATACGACTGTACGACTCTAGGATCGTAAAGTCGTATAGTCGTACAGTCCTACAGTCGTAAAGTCTATCCTTTAGTAGTTATCCGCTTAATCCTGGCCTGGTCGCCGGGGCGGAGAATCTTATCGATCACCCAGCCGTTGAGTTTGAGCAAATCCTCGTGAGGGATGCCGTAATCCTTGGCTACTTCCGACAACTTGATGCGGTGTTTGGCTGTATAATAGACGTATTCTTCCCTGATAGGAGGTGCGATATCGGGAGAGAGCAGAGAGGGGGCTTCTGCGATTGTTTTGATCGGGTTGCCAGGTATAGTCTTTATTTCGACCACTTTACGAGGCAATTCCTTGCGTCGTTTTTTAGTGTCCCTCAATTTATACACGATCAGTTGGCTGCCGGGTTCAATTTTCTCGTTAGAAAGCCGGTTCCACAAGCGTAGCTGGTAAGCCGTGCAATTGAGTTCTTTGGCAATAGATTGGAGGGTTTGTCCTTCTTTAGAAGTATAGGTCGATTGTTCGTAGGCAGTACCTGCATCTACCGGTTTGGCGATCATAATCGGCACCTGCAGCATCGCCATATCGATAATATTATCGGGGCGTTGCGTTTCTACATATTCGCGGAAATACGGCATCACCCTGCTGGGCAGTGTCACAAAATTCCCGTCGGAGTTACTGGGTATAAATCCCTGCTCGTAGGCGGGGTTGAGTTTTTCGATAATATCGAGCGGAATCCCGGTGAGTTCTGCAATACGGAAGAAACTACAATAGTCGTAAATCTCAATGGTTTCGGTCAATTGCAGGTCTAAGTCGGGATAATCCGGTTGTAAATCGTGTTTGTCAAAAAACTCTACCAGGTAAGTGGCTGCAATAAAGCGGGGTACATAATTGCGGGTTTCCGATGGCAAATAGCGTTGCAGGCGCCAGTAATCCTTGGTGCGTGCGCGTTTCATAGCACGGCTCACACGGCCCGACCCTGAATTGTAGGCGGCAAGCACCAGTGCCCAATCGCCAAAACGCTTGTACTCTTTCGTCAGAAATTGGGCCGCAGCCTTCGATGATTTGATAGGGTCCACGCGTTCATCCACGTAACGTCCGATTTTCAACCCATATTCTCTACCCGTTGCAGGCATAAATTGCCACAATCCCACTGCGCCGACTCTTGATCTGGCTTTAGGATTAAGCGTTGATTCGATAATAGGAAGATATTTTAGCGATTCCGGCAAACCGGCCTCTTCGAGGTATCTTTCAAAAATAGGAAAATACATGACCGTGCGGCCCAGTATATACTCGCTTCCTTTGCGCCCTGTTACGTAGCGCTTTACATAATTTCTGACAGCAGTGTTGTATCGATAATCGAGGAATTCCTTGTCGAGGCTCTCGAGGCGGGCTTTTACTTCAGCTTCGTTAAATGCAGGGGCATTTTCAGGCGTTACCGCCGTTGCCGCAGGTATTTGAAGTAAACATAAAAAAAGAACGAAATAAAAAATAAATACGGGACTGTTAGGTGTACTACATTCCTCCATTGTTGTAAAGGGTATTGTTCCGAAAAGCAAAAATACTAAAAAATATGTTGCTTTACCCCTTTCATGGGTTGGAGGAGGTTAAAAGAGATGTTTGCATGTAATATTTTTTCAATCATAAGTTAATGATTTTAAATATATTACACAAGTTATCAACACCTTTAAAAAATGGTCGTTTTTTTGTCGAAAAAATTATGGGAAAATTTGGTTTTTTACTATAGAACAATTTGTTTAGAAAAAGACAATAAAGCTTCTTCTTCAAAAGGCGCTCCCATCAATTGCACCCCGATAGGCAGTCCATTATCGGGGTGCGTACCGGCGGGAAGTGCGATAGCTGGAATACCGGCCATATTGGCTTGCACGGTAAAAATATCGGCCAGGTACATAGCCACGGGGTCGTCGATAGTTTCGCCGAGCGGCCAGGCCACGTTGGGGGCCGTGGGCATAAATATAAAGTCGTATTTGGAGAGTATATCGAGCGTAGTATCTCTGATGAGCCGCCGCACTTGTTGGGCTTTGGCGTAGTAAGCATCGTAATAGCCGGCACTAAGCACAAAGGCGCCCAGCATAATGCGGCGTTTGGCTTCGGCGCCGAAGCCTTCGCTGCGGGATTTGCGGTAGGCAGCCTCCAGGTTGTGAGCGCCTGCGCTTCGGTAGCCGTATCTGATACCGTCGTAGCGGGCCAGGTTGGAGGAGGCTTCGGCGGTAGTAAGCACGTAATAGGCGGGAATGATATAATCGAGCCATTCAAACGACACAGGCTCCACGATATGCCCTGCGCCGGTGAGTTTATCGAGGAATTGCAGGCAGGCTTGTCGTACGCCGGGGTCGAGGCTGGGGTGTTCCAGCGCTTCGGGCAGGTAGGCGATCCGCGCCTGGCGATCAAACGAAAGCCGTTGCGAATAAGCCGGTACAGGCCTGCGGCTGGCGGTACTGTCATATTCATCGGCGCCGGCCATGATCTCGAGCAACAGGGCGGCGTCATCGATGCTATGCGAAAACACGCCTATCTGATCGAATGAAGAACCGTAGGCTAGCAAACCGTGGCGGCTGATGCGGCCATAGGTGGGTTTCAGGCCTATCACGCCGCAAAACGCGGCGGGCTGGCGCACCGACCCGCCGGTATCGCTACCCAGTGCAGCGAGGCAGGCGCCCGACTGTACGGCTACGGCTGCCCCACCCGAGGAGCCGCCGGGAATACGGCTGGGATCGGCAGCGTTTTTGGTGGGTCCGTAATAAGACGTTTCGTTGGTAGATCCCATCGCAAATTCATCGCAGTTGGTGCGGCCTATAATAATGGCGTCTTCTGCGAGCAATCGCTCTACGGCGGTAGCAGAAAACAAAGAGGTAAAGCCTTCCAAAATATGCGAACCTCCGCTAACCTGGTGGTCTTTGTAGCAAATGACGTCTTTGATAGACATCACCATGCCGTACAAGCGCCCCGCCGAAGCCGGGTCGTTTGCGTAGCGCTCGTCAAGTGATTGCGCACGCTGCTGCGCCTCGTCGGCATAAACTTCTATGTAAGCATTCAGGTGTTTGGTAGCAGCTATTTGCTCCAGATAAAACGACACCAATTGCCGGCAAGTAATTTGCCCGGCGCGTAAATCGGCTTGTATATCAGAAAGTTTGGCGTATGATTTCATGTTGTAGGTTGTAGGTTGTAGGTTGTAGGTTGTAGGTTGTGGGTTAACTGATAACTCACAACCGATAACCGACAACTAAAATTATTTTTTCCGCGCCAGCATAAGGCCATCGCGGAGGGGCAGCAGGATATTATCAACTCGGGGGTCTTGTTGCACCTTATCGTTAAAAGCCTGAATAAGGCGGGTATCGGGGTCGGATTCGCTATTTACGACTTTTCCGCTCCACAATACATTATCGGCTAGTAGTAATCCGCCGGGGGTGATCCGGTCAAAGACGAGGTCGTAGAAAAAGGCGTATTGTTGTTTGCCGGCGTCGATAAATACAAAATCGAACATTGCGGGCAAAGTTGGAATAATCTCTTCGGCTTTGCCGATATGCAATACTATTTTGTGAGTCAGGCCGGCTTTGTCGATATATTTCCGCAGGAGGTATTCCAGTTCGGGGTTGGCTTCGATCGTATGCAACACGCTGCCTTCGGGAAGCCCCATAGCGATGCTGATGGCGCCGTAGCCTGTGAAAGCGCCGATTTCGAGGGCTATGCGCGGTTGGGAGACCTGGGCGAGCATTGTAAGCAGGCGGCCTTGCAGGCGGCCCGACATCATCTGCGGCGCGAGCGTTTTGAGATGCGTTTCGCGTTCGAGCTCGTATAACACCTCCGGCATCGGGGTGCTGTGCGCTTCGCAGTAGGCGTGTACTTGGGTCCAAAAGGGCGACATAAACCGGGTTGTCTTGTTATTTTTGCAAAAGTAATCAAGTATAATTTGCTGATGTGCTGATATGCTGATTTGCTGATAATAATATTTCTATTTAAAAAAATATAAGCACATTAGCACATCAGCAAATCAGCACATCAACATGGATGCCTTCATACTGGGAATAACCATAGCCGCCACCCTCGTACAACTCGCCTACTGGCTGGGCATCTTCTCCCGGTTGGCATTTTACAAGCAGGCGGCGGTTAAAGCAAAAAAAATACAGGAAGGGCCATTTGTATCTATTGTAATTTGTGCACGCAATGAAGCGGAGAATCTTTCAAAATTTCTCGACCGTTTTCTAAATCAAACCTACCGTTCCTTTGAAATAATCGTAATAAACGACCATTCTAGCGATGAAACGGAAAAAGTTGTTTTGGATTTTCAAGCAAAAAATCCGACCTTGTGCCACATCAGTCTATTAAAGACTACCCTGCCCGGAAAAAAAGCAGCTTTAGAGAGAGGCATTTCAGCCGCCAAAGGCGATATCGTATTATTGTCTGATGCGGATTGCGAACCTGCAAGTCAACAGTGGTTGGCGCTTATGCAGGCCGCAGTGCGCGATCCTGTACAAATCGCCCTTGGATACAGCCCTTACAGGCGCGAGCCTGGCTTGCTGAATGCTTTCATTCGCTTTGAGACTACCTACACTGCCATCCAGTATCTTTCCTTTGCACTTATGGGATTGCCCTACATGGGAGTAGGGCGCAATTTAGCTTACAGAAAGTCGCTGTTTGAGCAAGCAGGCGGCTTTGAAAAACACCGGCATGTTGCGTCGGGCGACGACGATCTTTTCGTCAATGCTACCGCTAACAGCCGCAACACTACTATCGTTATTGACCCGGACGCTTTCGTGTATTCTGAACCGAAGCGTACCTGGCAAGGCTACTACCACCAAAAATCGCGACATCTCACTACCGGACGCCGGTACAAGGGGATCCACCAGGTGCTGCTGGGCGGGCTTTCGGCCAGTCATTTTTTGCACTATGCGGGTTGCTTTGTGCTGTGTCTGCTACCGGAGTATTCGCATGAATCCCTCTTGATTTATTTGGCGAGAACAGGTGTGGTAGCCTTGTATTACACCCGGGTATCGGTTTTGCTGAAAGATCGCAGCCTTATTCCCTGGGTACCGTTGCTCGATGCAGCTTACTTGTGTTATTACATCGCGTTTTTGCCGGCATTGATAACCGGAAAACGACAGCGATGGAAGTAGTAGCCAAAGCAATCGCTTCAAAGAAAGCGATAGAAGATTACGAATTGGTAAAGCGCGCCGTAGGAGGCGAAGAGCAGGCGTATGCCCTTTTGATGAAACGCTATCAGGGGTCGCTTTATCATATGATGTACAAAATGGTAAACGATCGCGAAGACGCGAACGACCTGACCATTGAAGCTTTTGGCAAAGCTTTCGCCAAGTTGCCCAACTACGTGCCCCATCATGCCTTCAGCACCTGGCTTTTCAAGATTGCCATCAATAATTGCATTGATTTTGTGCGCAAGAAGCGCCTCCGCTTGCTGTCTATCGACGACAGCATGGAGCCCGAGTATTTCCAGGATTATGCCGGCAACCTTCAGGCCGGCGGCCCTGACCCGGAAGAGCAATGCATCCGCCAGCAGCGCATTATCATGATGCGCCACCTGCTCGACCGCCTCAACGACCGCTACCGCCTGATGATTGAATTGCGCTTTTTTGAAGAAAAATCGTACGAAGAAATCTCCAACGAATTGCAACTACCGCTGGGCACCGTTAAGGCCCAACTCTTCCGCGCCAAAGAAATGCTATACGATATGCTGCAACACCCCGGGGCAAGCGCGCATTTTGAGTCGGTGAGGAGGAGGGGGTGATTTGAGTGAACTGTGAACTGTGAACTGTGAACAGAACAGGAAGCAGTTCACTGTTCACTGTTCACTGTTCACTCACAAAAGGATTATTCTTCCTCTCATACCCTATCGTCGTAGCCGGGCCGTGGCCTGGGTACACCTTCACTTCGCCATCCAGTGTATAAAGTTGGGTTTTGATAGATGCGGCCAGCGTATTAAAATTGCCGCCGGGCAGGTCGGTGCGGCCGATGCTGTCGCGGAACAGCACATCGCCGGCGATCACAAAGCCGTCTTTTTCACAATAAAACGACAGGCTGGCCGGCGAGTGGCCGGGGGTGTACAGCGCTTTGAGCTGCGTATGGCCGAAGCTGATCAGCTCGCCGGCAGCGATATACCGGCCGGGCATCGGCGAGGGTTCGGGATAAGGCATGCCGAACATAGCCGCTACCTGAGGGGCTGATTGGAGCACGGGCAGTTCGCCTTCGTGAATCTCCAGGGGCAATTGGTAAGCTTCGCTGACAAAGCGGTTGCCCAGCACATGGTCGATATGGCAATGCGTATTAATAAGCCGTACCGGCTTGAGTTGCAACTTGTTAATAGTGCTCACCAACTCCTCTTTTTCGTGGCCTTCGTAACAGCCCGGGTCGAAAATTATGCATTCACCTGTTTCGTCATACACCAGGTAAGTAGTCTCATCGAATGGATTGAATGTCAAGCCGACAACAATAGCCATGATTTTGCCGTTTTTAGATAGGCAAATATCAGCTAATTATTCTATTTTGGAAGGACTTAACGTACAAAGCCGATTAGATGCATAAAATACTACACACTGCCATCTTAGCCCTTCTGGCGGGCGCTTCGCTATGGGGGCAAGGCATACAGACCCAATACGGTAAAAACCGCGTGCAATTTCACCGCGATTTTGACGAATGGTCGCAATATGAAAGCGACAATTTCATCGCCTATTGGTACGGTGAAGGACGAAACATAGGCCAGGCGGTGGTTCAATTGGCCGAGCAGGATTTTGCGTCGGTACAACAATTGCTCGAGCACCGCATCAATGAAAAAATACAGATCATTGTATATACCGACCTCACCGACCTCAAGCAAAGCAACATCGGCAGCGAGGAGGCATTTACCAATACGGGCGGCCAAACCAAAATAGTTGGCAACAAAGTATTCGTTTATTTCGACGGCAACCACCAACACCTGCGCCGTCAAATCAGAGAGGGCATCGCCGAAGTATTCCTCGACGCCATGTTATTTGGCTCCAACATACAGGAAATTGTGCAAAATGCCGTGGCGCTCAACCTGCCTGAGTGGTTCAAGCAGGGCCTGGTAGCCTACGTGGGCGAGCCCTGGAGCAGCGACCTCGACAACCGCCTGCGCGACGCGCTTTTGCGCGCTGATTTTGAAAATTTTGAAACTTTTGCCGAAGAAAACCCGCGCCTGGCCGGCCATTCGCTTTGGTATTTTATCGGCGAAAATTTTGGCGCTTCTACCGTATCCAACCTGTTGTACCTCACCCGCATCAACCGCAGCGTTGAAAGCGGCTTCCTTTATGTTTTAGGCAGCCCATACGAAGTGATCACCAACGGCTGGTACTCGTATTTCCACGACCGCTACGCATCGGAAAATGCACTGCGCCAAAATCCAGTCAACGAGAACCTCAAGGTAAAAAACAAACGCAAACTTCCCGTCAGCGAAGTAAAGATCAGTCCCGACGGCCAGAAAATCATATACTCCACCAACGAAATCGGCCGCTTCAAGGTATATATGCAGGATGCGCGCACCGGCAAACGCGAGCTCATCTTTGCGGAAGGTTTTCGCAATGCCTTCCAGGCTACCGACTACAACTACCCCTTGCTGGCCTGGAACCCCAACAACAATGAAATAGCCATCATGTACGAACGGCGCGACATGGTTAAATTGCTTACCTACGACCTGTCTACCAAAAAGTCAAAAACAACCGATTTGGCGCCCGATTACCAGCGCGTGCACAGCATGGGCTATGTCAATCCTATGACGCTTGTCTTATCGGGCACTTCTCGCGGCTTTTCCGACATATTCCTGTATTACCTCAACACCAGGCAGTCGGAGCGCCTTACCACCGACTTTTACGACGACCTCGACGCCACCTATGTACAATTGGGCGGGCGCAGGGGCATACTTTTTGCATCCAACCGCGATAATCCTGTGTTACAAACCGCTCGACTCGACTCTATCATGCCCGTAGGCACGTTTGATATATTCTATTTCGATCTCGACACACGGGACAAAGAGCTGATTCCTATTACGCAAACGCCTTTGGCCAACGAGCGTCAGCCCATACCGGTTGATACGGCCTTGTTTGCCTATTTGAGCGACCGCAGCGGGTTATACAACCGCGAAACCGCGTATTTAGAAGATTACATCCACCATTACGAACAGATCGTAACCCTCAAAGACGGCAGCGAATTTATCTTCCACGCTGATTCTGCACTGGTGGGCGTCGACAGCCAGGCTATCGATACCATTCGCCTGCATCCCGTACTTAAAAAGCGGGCCGTGCAATATAGCAGCACCAATTCTTCGCGCAGTATAGAGGCGCACAGCAGTTCGCCGCGTACCGGTAAATTGGCCGAATTAATATTTTTCGAAAACGAATACCGCATCTTTTATGGAAATATGGGCATAGACACCCTTGTGATGCCCATGCCAACCTTATTCCAGGAGAACCAGCGCAAAAAAAGCAAAGAAAAACCGGTTGAAGAGGTACCTGTTCCGCCGGCGAACAACCAACTAATAGAAGTGCCGACACCGGAAATCCGCGAAGAAGACATCCCCGTTGAAAAACTCGATACCGGCAAAATCGACATCGACAACTACTTGTTCCAAAGCGAATTTGACGATGAAGACGTGCCTCCTACCGTTATCCAACGCGAAGAAAACAAGGTAGAAAAAGAGGAGTTGCCCTCTCCCGTCACCAAAGTACAACAACCGCAAGTGGCCACCCTGCCGCCGCCGGCCATCTCGGGTGCGCTGACCTCCACAAAAGGCGTTTACAGGTTCCGTCCGGGCAAGATCATCCCCTATCGCCTGCAATTCCGCACTGATTTTGTCACTACCCAGCTCGACAACAGCTTACTTTTTGACGGGCTTGAAACGATATCGGCCAATCCCAACGGTTTTGGGTATCCGCCTCCCGGTATTTTATTAAAAGCCAATTTCAAAGACCTGTTTGAAGATTACGAATTCGAGGGCGGCGTGCGCGTGCCTACTTCTTTTAATGGAACGGAATATTTTTTAACTTTTAATAATAAAAAACAACGCCTCGACAAGCGTTTTTCCATCTATCGCCGCAATCTGCGAGAAACCGACGAGGTCATCTCGTTTGTACCCCGCCGGCGGGAGATGAATACGATGCTGGGGCAATACGGCGTGCGTTATCCGCTTGATATCTTCCGCAGCTTGCGTGCAACGGCTACGTTGCGCCGCGACCGGGTAGAACAACTGGCTACCGAGCGCCCCGCCCTCGATGTGCCTACGGTAAACGAGCAACGCGCGGGCATCAAATTGGAATACGTATTCGACAATACGCTCGATGTAGCGATCAACATCAAAAACGGGTCGCGCTACAAGATATTTTTCGAAGCTGTCAAGCGCTTTGACGTCAATACCAACGAAGGATTCAATGTATCCTTCAATGAAGGGTTTATGAGTGTATTCGGCCTCGACGCACGCCATTATCAGCGTATCGATAAGCACTCCATACTGGCCTTGCGTTTAGCAGGCGCTACTTCCTTCGGTTCCGAAAAGATGTTGTATTACCTCGGCGGCGTCGACAACTGGTTGTTCCCGGCCTTCAGCAACGACATACCCGTGCCCGAAGGCGGCGATTTTGCTTTTCAGACACTGGCTACTCCCGTGCGCGGATTCCGCATGAATATCAGGAACGGCAATTCTTTTGCCGTTTTCAACGCCGAATTGCGGGCGCCGATTTTCAAATATTTCTCCAAACGCATCAAGTCGCCGTTCCTGCGCAACTTCCAGGTGGTAGGCTTTTTTGACATGGGCACGGCCTGGCAGGGCAAAGACCCCTTTAGCACCGATAACCCGCTCAATACCAGCTATTACCCGCAGGATGCGCCCAATCCGCCAGTAGTTGTCAAGGTGAATTATTTCCGCGATCCCATTGTGGCAGGTTATGGATTCGGCGTGCGCACCGTCTTGTTCGGATATTTTGTACGCGTCGATTACGCCTGGGGCATTGAAACGCGCAAGGTGTTGCCGCCAAGGCTGTATATTGCGCTGGGGATGGATTTTTGATGTTATCGGTTATCAGTTATCGGTTGTCGGTTGTCGGTTATGGGGTGTCCAAACCTGTCAATTTTCTTCGGTTCGCCTTAGCAACGGCCATACTGACTTGGGGGAGCATCGCGTATGCTCAATCTGAGTCGTTAAATTTGCATTTGCTACCAATAGATGCGGCGCCGGAATTGCTTTCGAGAATCGCCCCTTCCAAAACCTTCAAAGACAGCGCGGGGGTAGTTGCCGAATTGCGCAATATCATACGCCAGTTGCAGGCGGCGCAGTACCTTGAAGCGGGTGTGGATACCCTGGTGCGCACCGATAGCTTATACACGGCCTTTCTGCACATTGGGCCGGCGTACCGGTGGGCGCAGCTTAGCAATGGCAACGTAGAAGAATCCTTTTTGGCTGCTTCAGGATACCGGGAGCGGCTTTTTCGCGGCGTTCGTTTCTCTTACCGGCAGATCGTGCGATTGCAGGAATCCCTCCTTGGTGCGGCTGAAAATGCCGGTTATCCCTTTGCCAGGGTACAACTCGATAGCCTGGTGGCAGATGGCGGCGCGCTTCAAGCAGCGCTTGTGCTGGATAAGGGGCCGTTGATAACCATCCGCTCTCTGAAAATCGAAGGTGATGCGCGCATTTCAAATGCATTTTTGCAGCAATATCTTGGTATTCGTCCGGGGATGCCCTATCACCGGGGTAAGGTACTCAAAATCAGGCAACGCCTTTTGCAACTCCCTTTTTTGAGCCTTACTGCCGACCCTGGCGTGGTTTTTCAGGAGGCCGATGCCCTTATCAGTCTGCCTTTACAGCGCCGCAATGCCAGCCGGTTTGATTTTATCATAGGCGTGTTGCCCAATAGTAGTCAGGTGGGCAGGCTGCTCCTCACCGGGTCTTTTAATGGCGAGCTACACAACCAATTCGGCCTTGGCGAGCGGATTTACGCGCGTTTTGAGCAATTGCGGCCTCAAACACAGCGCCTGGACCTGCAATTCACCTATCCCTATGCATTGGGATTACCCTTTGGCGCCGACCTTCAATTCGGGTTATACAAACGCGACACCAATTTTATCGATATCAATTTCGACGTGGGGATACAATACCTGCTCGAAGGGGGCAATTACCTGAAAGTTTTCTGGAATCGCCGGACCACCAACGTCCTCAGCGTCAACGCGGCGCAATTGCTCAACAGCGGCGCCTTGCCCGACACACTGGATGTAAACCACACCTTTTTCGGCCTGGAATACGCCCATGAGCGCCTCGACTACCGGTATAACCCGCGCAAAGGCTGGCGGGCATCGGCACGCGCTGCGGCAGGCACCAAGCGCATTGAAAAAAACAACCAGATCGAATCGCTGGGCTTCGGGAGCTTGTATGATTCGCTGGTATTGCGCAGCTTTCAATACCGGCTCACCGGCGCGCTGGAGGGTTACGTCCCCCTATTCAAGCGGGGGGTAGTCAAAACAGCGCTGCAAGGCGGGTTCATTTTTGCACAAGATCCCATATTGGCCAACGAGCAATACCGCCTTGGCGGCAACCGCCTGCTGCGTGGCTTTGACGAAGAATTGATTTTTGCGACTCAGTATCTGGTAGCTACGGTGGAGTACCGCTTTCTACTGGGTACGAATTCCTACCTCTATCTTTTTGGCGACGCCGCCCGCACCGACGCCCTCACTGCCAATACGCCTACCGGCACGGATACCGTCGATTTCCCATATGGTTTTGGCGCGGGCATCACCTTTGAAACGCGGGCCGGCCTTTTCGGGGTGAGCCTGGCCTTCGGCGGCCGTCAGGGCTTGCCGGTCGATTTTGGCGCACCCAAGGTGCATTTTGGCTATGTGAGCAGATTTTGATCACATCCCTTCTCTGCCGCGCAGGCGGTCGATCATCAGATATGGCATCGAATGGTATTTCCATACGGCGGAATAGGGATGTTGAACTGCGCCGAATTGGCGTCGGATGGCTTCGATATTGCGCATCATACTGCCCTCGAAATCAAAAACCGGTAAACGGAGTTGTTCGGCGGCATAGCGAATAGCCTCCCAGATCAGCCAAATACCGGCGCCACTTTGTCGCAGGGCGGGGTCATCGCCGGAGAGGTGATACCAGGCCGAATGGGCATCCCAAATCAGATATGCAGCCGCATGCAGGCGCCCCTGCTGATCGAAAGCAGCAAAAATGCGACGGCACTGGTGTTGACTTAGCGCTTCGTCGTGGCGTAACAATTGAGGAAAGGAATATGGCAGGCGCAACCCTTGCCGCTCAAAGCTCATCGCATTGATGCGATAGAAATCTTCCAGCGGCAACTCGTGGCTTAGCACCAGCTGTGATGCGGCTTTTTGCAGGTTGCGACGCATATTCCGGTTGAGGCCCTGTAATACGGCATCGGCGCCTGCTTCCAGTGATAATTGATAAGAATACCGCGTAGTTTGGCGATAGCCGGCCCAATAAAAGGGCAGCCAGTTGGTTGCGCTATAGTGAAAACATTGCTTAAAGGCAGCTACCGCGGGCAGTTGAGCTATAAGTGCCTCCAGTAGGCGGTGTTGTTCGGTGAGGGATACTGAGGGGTCAGCCATATAGGGCCCCATCATCTTTACGAAAGGAGGCATGGTAATGTAGCGGAAGCCTCCTTTTTGTTTTATTAAGTAAGGCAGGGCTGCCTCAATTTTACCCCCCTGTTCCACTACTGCTGCATCCCATCGCCCGCCATCGCAGGCGGAGTCGAGATACCAATCCTGGGCAAAAACCGGCAGTCGGCGCTGCTGCTCTCGGCAGAATTGGCGGTAGAGGTTCATTAGTAATATTTGATGGAAATTACGAATTACGAATTACGAATTACGAATTACGAATTACGAATTACGAATTACGAATTACGAATTACGAATTACGAATTACGAATTACGAATTACGAATTTATTTCAATTAATTAATTATCAATTAAATAAATATTAAAAAATTCGTAATTCGTAATTTGACATTCGTAATTTGACATTCGTAATTCGACATTCGTAATTCGACATTCGTAATTCGACATTATTTTAACAAGCGCTTGATGCGGTCGTATTCCGTTTTGTAATTTTTCGAGCCGGCACAAGCTAATTCCTTGGCTTTGCCCTCGATTTTCTGGACGCGGTTGCCGGGATCGGGGTGAGTGCTGAGGAATGCGGGCGGGTTGCCCTTGCCTTCTATTTTCTTAAAAAAGCCTGCTGCGCCATCGGCGTGGTAATCGGTGCCGCACAAATAAATCACCGAATGTTCGTCGGCTTCCGTTTCGTGGGTGCGGCTAAACTGCAGCGAAATCAATCCCAGTGCAATTTGTTCTAACATCCCGGGGTCGGATTTGCCGGTGGCAATAGAAGTAAGTGCCGACAGGCCGTATATTTTTGTCATTTGGCGGGTAGAGTGGCGCAATGCAGCGTGGGC
>JAEUUQ010000099.1 GCA_016787505.1 Saprospiraceae bacterium
TCTTATGGGCGCTGCGTTTTTTGCCGTAGCCCTTTTTGCCAACCCTGCCTGGTGGGAATGGAAAGGACTTATAGTGCCCAGTATTCCACAGGGAGCCGGGTTATTGACTATTGGGCTTATTGGCACTACCATTGTACCCTATAACTTGTTTTTGGCCTCGGGCATCGGCCAGGGGCAGCGTATGAGCGAAATGCGCATGGGCGTTTCGCTGGCGGTGCTGATTGGCGGACTAATTTCCGGTTCTATTCTGGTAGCTTGTATTTTGGTGAAAGGACCCTTTAGTTTTGAAGCAGTAGCGGCTACCATGACCGACACGCTGGGGCCCTGGGCTTCGGGATTATTCGGTTTTGGGCTTTTTGCTGCCGGCGCCACTTCTTCCGTCACCGCACCGCTGGCTGCCGCTATCACGGCCAGAGGATTGTTGGGCGCCAGGGAATCCGCCTGGACCGCCAAATCGCCTTCTTTTCGCGCCGTGTGGATGATCGTGTTGGCAATAGGACTGCTATTCAGCTTGCTCAATGTGAAACCTATTCCCGCTATTATTTTGGCGCAAGCTATCAACGGCGTATTACTTCCACTGGTCGCCGTTTTTTTACTGCTGGCCGTAAACGACTCTACCGTATTACCAGCCGACTATCGCAACGGCCTGTTTGCCAATATCGCTATGCTTGTTATTGTAGGCATCACCGGCTTTTTGGGCTTCTACAATATCCTTACAGCAGCCCGTCAGGTTTTTCCACACATTGCTCCAGACAAATATACCACCCATATCTCTTTGTTATTCAGCTTGCTATTAGTAGGCAGCCTGCTCTGGCGCCTTTATCGAAAATCCCCCCTCCCCTAAAGTCGTATAGTCCTAAAGTCCTATAGTCGTATAGTCCCCCCCTCACCCCTTCCCCAATTCCCAGGCCAGCTCAAATTGGCGCAAATAAAAATCGACAAATTCCCCACTTCGCTTTCGGCGGTATTGCATCACCCAGCGGGGATGTGGCAAGGGTAAGATGCGCTCAAAGAAGCCGTGTTGGGTGTTGAGTTGTTGAAAAAACTTGTAATTCTGCCCCTCGCCCAGGCACAACGCTACCTTATCCGTAGTACCAAATGCCATTTGTGTTCGAATATTGTCCAGAATATAAGGTGTTACGGATTGCTGCAATTGCTTGTCATCGTAGTAGTTGTAGTTTTTTCCTTCTTTGGTAAAACCAAGCGGGCTAAGCGAAGTGATATAAAAACGCCCGTAAAATGACTCGCCCCCCCCATAGGCTTGGACAAACTGGTAGACAAACTGCGACGATAGCTCGGCTTTCTTTTCAAATGAATTAGGGATGCCGCATTCGCTTTCCAACCGGATTGGATCTGTAAACGGAACCCCGGTAATGCCCGCGCCAAAACGCCCCGGATTGATACCGAAGATGAAAATGCGGGACTGCTCGTCGGCATAATATTTGCGGTAGAATGCGCTTAAGGCCTCCATGGTGGCAGGCAACGCATATGGATACAACAAAGTAACGCCGGCAGGCAGTTGCCAGTCGGGACGCAATTGACGCGTGAAGTGGATTACTTTTTCGGAAAATAATGGCATAACTCCACTTTATCTGTGTTTAATAAGCGTTTTAACACCCTTTTGCCCATTCCGGCACTTGACAAACTTGCCAATCTTGATTATTTTGCTGATTCTTGTATCCCAACGAGACATTACTACGTATAATGCGCTCATAAGGCTCAACTTTTTTGTGTGGTAAAGGGTTTTTAAGGGTACGCCCTTTTTAAACAATGATGTAAATATGGCAAGTCAGGACAATTACCGGCTGTTGATTGAGAAACTAGACCAATTCATTCGCAAGTACTATATCAATCAGCTTATTCGTGGCACGCTCTACAGCGTAGCCGTTATTTTGCTGCTGTTTTTAAGTGTTAATTTTCTCGAACACTATTTCTTCTTCCCTTCGGGTACCCGCAAGGCACTGTTCTTTTCGTTTGTGGGTGTTAGCGGCTTGGCCCTTGCCTATTGGGTACTAACGCCTCTGCTTCACTATTTCCGACTGGGCAGGGTCATCTCGCACGAAAGAGCCGCCCAGATCATTGGCAGCCATTTTACCGACGTAAAAGACAAATTACTCAATATCCTCCAATTGCGCCAGCAGGCCGACCACGCCACTCAACGCGAATTGATTCTGGCAAGTATTGACCAAAAATCGGAGGAGATCAAACCCGTTCCATTCAAAGCCGCCATTAATCTGTCCCAAAATAAAAAATATCTGCGCTTTGCGCTGCCTCCCCTGATGCTACTGCTCGTCATTTTGCTGGCGGCACCAAGTATTATCCGCGAAAGCACCGACCGGCTTATCCATAGCAACCGCCATTATGCCAAACCCGCACCCTTCCAATTTGTAGTGGATCAGGATAATTTAAATGTCGTCCAATTCGAAGATTATCCCCTCGAAGTTACTATCGAAGGCCAACAATTGCCCAACGAAGTTTTTATTGAAATTGAAGACTACCAATACCGCCTTACTAAAGAAAATGCGAACAAGTTTACTTATCGCTTTAGCAATGTGCAAAAAGATGTGGAATTTAAACTCTTTTCCAGCGGGGTAGAATCTGAAGACTTGACACTTAATGTACTCGAAAAACCCAATATGCAGGGTTTTGATATAAAACTGAATTACCCGGCGTATACTCAGCGAAAAGACGAATCACTTCAAAATATCGGCGACCTTGTCGTGCCGCAAGGCACCCAGATTGATTGGATTTTTAATGCCCAATTTACCGATCAGATTAATATGCTTTTTTCCAGCCAGGGAAAACCCCAGGCCGCAAAAAGATTTTCTGACGATTTATTTACTTTCCAGAAAAAAGCGCTCAAAGACGAAATTTATAAACTCTTTATTTCTAATAAACAACTCCCAAATGCCGATTCGATCAGCTATACTATTACTGTAATTCCCGATTTATACCCCAATATCGATGTCGAAAAATTACAGGATAGTACCAATAAAGAATTACTTTTTTTCCTCGGCGAAGCATCCGACGATTACGGACTTATCAGCCTTTCATTTAATTATACTATTAAAAAATCAAATGGCCAACAAGGCGAATTGCGCACCATTAAATTACCTAAACCAGACGGAAAACAAGTGCGCTACGATTACACTTTTGATATCACAAATCTCAATCTCGCACCAGGAGAAGAAGTATCTTATTATTTCGAAGTATTCGATAATGACGGCGTAAATGGCAGTAAATCAGCACGTACCAATTTAATGACGTATGCCAAGCCAACGGTTGAAGAATTCAAAGCTATGGCCGCCGAAAATAACAAGGAGATAAAAGATAATCTCAAAAAAGCACTCGAGGAATCGCGCAAAATTCAAGACGAGATGAAAAAAATGCGCGAGAAATTGCTGCAGGAAAAAAATCTCGACTGGCAAAATCGCAAGGAACTCGAGAAAATGATCGATCGCCAAAAAGAATTGGAAAAACAAATCGAAAACGCTAAAGAATCATTTCAGGAAAATCTCAAAAATCAAGACGAGTTTTCCGAAACAGATGAAAAAATACAAGAAAAACAAGAGAAAATCCAGGAACTCTTCGAAGAAGTAATGAGCGAAGAAATGAAAAATATGCTCAAAGAAATCGAAGAATTACTCGAAAAACTGGAAAAGGAAGGCGCCCTCGAGATGATGGAAAATATGGAGATGTCCAACGAGGAAATCGAAAAGGAACTCGATAGGATGCTCGAAATGATGAAACAACTGGAGGTGGAACAACAACTCCAGGAAACGATTGACGAACTCCAAAAACTGGCCGAAGAACAGGACAAATTAAGCGAACAAACAGAAGATAAAAAACTCGACCAGGAAGAATTGGAGAAAAAACAAGAGGAGATTAATGAAAAATTCGAGGATATCCAGGAAAAAATGGACGACCTCGAAAAGAAAAATGAAGAACTCGAAAAACCCCAAAATATCAGCGACCACCAAGAGGAAATGCAGGATATCGAGAAGGACCTGAACGACAGTAAACAGGAACTTCAGCAAAATCAAAATAATAAGGCCGCCAAATCACAGAAGAAAGCTTCCGGCAAAATGAAAGATATGGCCAACGCAATGGCTATGGAAATGCAAGCCGGCGAAATGCAGCAGATGGAAGAGGATATGCAAGCCCTTCGCCAATTGCTCGAAAACCTGGTGGGCCTGTCTTTCGAACAGGAAGACCTCATTAACAAATTCGAGGAGGTAAATATTAATACGCCTAATTATACCAACCTCGTTCAGAAGCAATTTAAACTGAAAGACGATTTCAAACTGGTGGAAGATAGCCTCCAGGCATTGAGCAAACGCGTCTTCCAAATAGAATCGTTTGTTTCAGAGAAAGTCACGGAGATTAAAACGAATATGCGCACAAGCCTCGATGACCTGGAGGAACGCCGCAAGCCACAAGCCGCCGACCACCAGCAAAGGGCTATGAAAAATCTCAACGACCTTGCGCTCATGCTCAGCGAGGTGATGAACCAGATGCAACAACAAATGTCGGGCATGATGTCGGGCAACCAAATGTGCAACAAACCCGGCGGCCAAGGACCCAAAGGCAATACTCCCAAAGATAAAATCAGCCAGGGCCAAAAAAGCCTCAACGAGCAGCTCAAGCAAATGAAGAAAAATATGGAAAACGGCAAAGGGTCTTCCAGTAAGGAATTTGCCCAGGCCGCCGCCCGCCAGTCCGCCCTCCGCAAAGCCCTGCGCGAAAAGCAACAGGAAATGCAGAAGAATGGCAAAGGAAGCAAGGAGCTGCAGGAACTGATGGAGCAAATGGACAAGGTGGAAACCGAATTGGTGAATAAACGCCTCTCTAACGAAATGCTTAAACGCCAGGAGGATATCCTTACCCGCCTGCTCGAACACGAAAATGCCGAACGCGAACGCGAACAAGATGAAAAACGAAAAGGGGAAACGGCCAAAACTACGCAGCAACGCCTGCCGCCCTCTATCGAAGAATATATCAAAAAACGCGAAGCCGAAATCGAACTGTATAAGTCGGTGTCACCCTCACTCAAACCTTATTACAAGTTTTTGGTAGAAGAATATTTTAAATCGCTAAACCAACCCCAACAACCTCGTAAATAAACGCAGGTTGGCATGGTTTATGAACTTCTTCCCATGAATGTATTATCTGTAAATGAACGTTGCCTTTATGGCGCAGTGACTTTTTGCATTGCTTTCGTCGTAGAAATGATGCTAAATTGAACAGTTTTCATGAAAGAAGGTCAATTCACGTATATGCTCAAGCTTTCCTCTAATCCCTGCAATATCGCTGTGATAGAATCTTTTGTGGATAAACTAGCCCAGCAATACGCACTGCAACCGGATACCTACGGCAATATTTTAATCAGCCTTACCGAAGCAGTCAATAACGCAATTATTCATGGCAATAGAAATGATGAATCAAAAACGGTTCACGTCCACCTGAAAAAACAACAAAATACGCTCGCTATTGTGGTTTCTGACGAAGGCGCCGGTTTTGACTACGATAACCTGCCCGATCCCACTTGCCCCGATAACCTATTAAAAGTGGGGGGAAGAGGTGTGTTTCTTATGCACAAATTATCCAGCCAAATACGCTTTTTTAATAACGGCAGTACCGTCGAAATGCAGTTCAATATTTAAGGTATGAGTGAAAGCGATACGCCTTTCTTTTTTTTTCCTGCAGGAGAAGAGGATGACCCCATCTGTTTTTATGCAGAAGACGTAGATTTTGAACCCGACCAGGCACCCGAATTATTCCAATGGATTCAAGCCGTTATCGAGGCAGAGCTATGTAAGTTGGGCAGCGTAAGCTTTATTTTTTGCTCAGACAACCACCTGCTCGATATGAACCAAAACTACCTGCAACACGATACCCTTACCGATATTATTACCTTCCCATACGCCGCCCCCCCCCTTGTCCATGGCGATATTTTTATCAGCATTGATCGAGTGAAAGACAATGCCGCTAATTATAAGGTGTCATTTGAACAAGAACTCCACAGGGTTATGATACATGGTATCTTGCATCTTTGTGGATACGGAGATAAATCGGCGGAAGAAAAAAATAAGATGACGGCTAAAGAGGATGCCGCACTTGCCAATCGCAAGGATTATCTTCGCACTTTGAATTAAAATTGAATATCATGAAAGTGTTGAAGTTTGGCGGCTCTTCCGTGGCCAAACCCGAACGTATTGAGGGCGTCGTTCGCATCCTTCGGCAGTATTACCAACGCGGCGATAAATTTGCCGTAGTGTTTTCAGCCTTCGGCGGTGTTACCGATTCACTCATCGAAATGGGAAACCTCGCCGCCGATGGCAACGAACGCTATCAAGACCTCTTTCAACAATTTAGCCAACGCCATATCGACGCAGCTACCTCGCTGCTCAAAGGAGAATACCTCGATCGCGTCCTCCCCGAGTTGCAGACTAACCACGAAGTATTGGGCAATCTGCTCTACGGCGTTTTCCTGGTGCGCGAAGTCTCTCCCCGCACATTGGACTATATACTAAGTTTCGGCGAGCGCAATGCCGCTTTTATTATTTCTCATGTGATGCGACAGGCCGGTATCCATGCAGCCTTTCTCGATGCGCGAAAAATTATTAAAACCGATAAGTCTTTCGGCAACGCTAAGGTCGATTTCGAACAAACAAATGACCTGATTAAAGAGTATTTTAATCAAAATCCTGAAATACAAGTTGTTACGGGCTTTATAGGCGCTGCAAAAGGAGGCCTTACCACTACCCTGGGCCGCGGCGGCTCCGATTATACCGCAGCTATTTTAGGCGCCGGACTGGATGCATCGGCCATCGAGATCTGGACCGATGTGGATGGCGTGATGACAGCCGATCCCCGTAAGGTGAAAAAAGCGTTTTCTCTTCCGCAAATGACTTATGCCGAAGCCATGGAAATGTCGCACTTCGGCGCTAAGGTTATTTATCCGCCAACGATCCAGCCGGCCCTGGCTAAGAAGATTCCGCTTTATATTAAAAATACGTTTAACCCCGATTTCGAAGGCACTTTTATATCGGATAAAGCCGACGCTGGTAGCCATGCTGTAAAAGGCATTTCTTCTATCAGCCACATTGCCCTGATTACTTTGCAGGGCGGCGGAATGGTCGGCGTGCCCGGTATTGCCGGCCGTTTGTTCACTTCGCTTGCCCATGCCGGTGTGAATGTCATTATCATTACGCAGGGGTCTTCCGAACACTCTATTAGCTTTGCCGTACAACCCACCTCTGCCGCCAAAGCCAAACGCAGCGTAGAGCGCGAATTTGAATTTGAAATGCGGCAGCGGTTGATAGAATCAGTGAAGGTAGAGGAAGACCTCGCCGCTATTGCTATCATAGGTGAGAATATGCGCTACCGCCCCGGCATCTCCGGACGCTTGTTTCAGGCTCTGGGTAAAAACGGGGTTAATGTGGTGGCTATCGCGCAGGGTTCTTCCGAACTCAATATTTCGGTGGTCATCAATCGTGCCGATGAAACCAAAGCACTGAATGCTATCCACGAAGCTTTCTTTTTGTCGGATACGCAAGAACTCCATTTGTTCATGATCGGCGTGGGACTCATTGGCGCTACGCTCATCAAACAAATCAAAGCACAAGCGCTTTTCCTAAAAGAAAAACGCGCCATGGAAATCAAGATCGTCGGCTTGGCCAATAGCAAGAAGATGTATTTTGAGGAAAATGGCGTTGATCTCGATAATTGGAAGGAATTTCTTCAAGCCTCAGATGCGGCCACGGATGTCGCCGGTTTTGTACAACGTATGAAGCAACTCAATTTGTCGAATACCATCTTTGTCGATAACACAGCCAATGCCAAAGTGGCCGATTACTATGAGGATATTCTGAATGCAAGTATTTCGATTTCAACGCCTAATAAGATAGGAACATCGTCTTCTTATTTACAATACCAACGCCTCAAAACAATTTCTGAACGGAAGGGGGTGTTGTTTATGTACGAAACTAATGTGGGCGCGGGTTTGCCCGTGATATCTACGCTCAACGACCTGATTAACAGCGGCGATCGCATTATCCGCATCGAAGGTATTTTGTCGGGCTCGCTATCGTTTATTTTTAACTCGTTTACGGAAGGCCGGCAGTTTAGCGATATTGTAAAAGAAGCCATGTCGCTTGGCTACACCGAACCCGACCCGCGCATTGACCTCAACGGGGTAGACGTGCGACGCAAATTACTCATCCTGGCCCGGGAAACCGGCCTTGCACTCGAAGCTGCCGATGTCGTCATCGAACCCATCCTGCCAGAGGCATGCCAACAAGCGGCAAATGTGGATGAATTGTTAGATGAAATCACACAGGCTGATAGTTTTTTTGAATCAAAGCGCGCCGCTGCCGCAAAAGCCGGTAAGGTGTTGCGGATGGTGGCTAAACTGGAAAATGCCCAAGCTAGTATTTCACTTCAGGCGGTGGACCAGTCGCATCCTTTTGCAGCGTTGAACGGCAGCGATAATATGATCGTGTTCACGACAGAGCGATACAAGGATCGCCCGCTGGTAGTGAGAGGGCCCGGCGCCGGCGCGGAAGTAACGGCCGCAGGGGTATTTGCGGAGATTATCAAAATTGGAAATTTCTTATCCTGATACGAGATGGACGATAAAGAAATCAGGGTTTTTGCACCTGCAACGGTTGCCAATGTAGCCTGTGGTTTTGATCAATTGGGTTTTGCACTTTCGCATCCCGGCGATGAAGTTGTGGTAAGATTCACGGATCGGCCCGGGTTAGTGATCACCCACATCACAGGCGCAGACGGCAAGCTGTCTTGCAATCCCCGTGAAAATACCGCCGGCGTATCGGCACTGGCCATGTTGGAAGTACTCGGCAAAAACGACTTGGGCATCGAAATGGAGATCCACAAAAAAATGCCTTTGGGTAGTGGATTGGGCTCCAGTGCGGCGAGCTCCGTAGCAGGGGTATTTGCAGTAAATGAGTTGCTGGGGCGTCCTTTCGAAAAAAAAGGTTTGCTGCCTTTTGCCCTTGAAGGAGAATTTCTGGCACATAAAGCATATGTAGCGGATAACGTGACTTCTTCATTGCTTGGGGGGATTCTTTTGTTAAAGGATGTTGAGCACAACCTCGATGTGCAACCCCTACCGGTGCCATCCGAATTGTATGCAGCGGTGGTCTATCCCCAAGTAGAGATTTTGACT
>JAEUUQ010000100.1 GCA_016787505.1 Saprospiraceae bacterium
TTCGACAGGCATTCTACGCCGTCGGCGGCTTCTTCTACTTCAAATTTTTCAAATTCGAGAATTTCACGCAGGGTGCGCCTGATGCTACCCTCATCGTCTGCTATCAGGATTTTTGACATGGTATACCGGCTATTTATTATCGAAATAACAAATATGTGTATACGGATTTTCGCAGGGAAAGTTGCATTGTGGATGTTTGATTATAGGTTTATGCGTTTATAGGTTTATATGTTTTAAAAAAACCTACAACCTACAACCTACAACCTACAACATCTATCATCAAAAATCAAACATTCAATTCGCGCACCGCCATCCAGGCCAGGAGGCCGGCGCCGATGGGCAGACTGTCTTCGTCGATATCGAAAGTATCGGTATGGAGTAGTGATGTAATACCGCGGACGGCATTGCGGGTTCCCAGGCGGTAGAAGCAGCCGGGAATCACCTGCGAGAAGTAAGCAAAATCTTCGGAAGTAAGGCGTATGGGGAGGTCTACCACATTATCAGCGCCGAGATACTCCACGGCATTTTGGCGGGCCTTTTCGGTAAGGGCTTCATCGTTGAACAGGGTGGGGTATCCCACTTCGATGCGCAGTTCGCAGGCGCCGCCCATGCTTTCGGCTATGCCTTCGGCGATGCGCTGCATGCGGCGGTGGGCTTCAAAGCGCCAGTTTTCCTGCATAGTGCGGAAAGTGCCCATTAATTTCACCTCGTTGGGTATCACGTTGGTAGCTCCGCCACTGGAGGCAATATGGCCGAAAGTAAGCACCGAAGGAACGGTGGGGTCGGCATGGCGGCTCACGATTTGCTGGAGCGCCGTGATGATATGCGCGGTAATCAACACAGGATCTACGGATTCGTGGGGCATGGCGCCGTGGCCGCCCTTGCCTTTTACGGTCAGATAAAGTTCATCGGAGGAGGCCATATACATACCGGCCCGGAAGCCCACTTTGCCGGCTTCGAGCAGGGGGAATACGTGTTGGCCGAAAATGGCAGTGGGTTTGGGTTTTTCGAGTGCGCCGGCCTTAATCATCAGCGAGGCGCCGCCGGGCAGGCGTTCTTCAGCGGGTTGGAACAGCAGTTTGACCGTGCCGCTCCACTGATCGCGCAGTTCGTGCAGGATGCGGGCAGCGCCCAGCAGACAGGCAGTGTGCACATCGTGGCCGCAGGCGTGCATCACGCCGGGGTGTTGCGAACAATAGGGCACTTGGTTGGCCTCCTGGATGGGCAGGGCGTCCATGTCGCCTCGCAAGGCGATCACGCCCTTCTCGGGGTTGCGCCCTTCGATAAGGGCTACGATGCCGTGGCCGGCCACGTCTTTTTGAAATGAAATACCCCACTCCGATAAGTGCCGGGCTACAAACGCAGCCGTCTCCGCTTCTTCAAAAGAGAGCTCGGGATACTGGTGCAGATGCCGCCGCATTTGAATAAGGTCGGCATGGTATTGCGCAGCCAACTGCTTGATTTGCTGTAATATTGGGTTCATGTTCTTGTTTATGAGGGGTTATGAGGGGTTATCTCTCCCTCTCTCCCTCCCACACTCCCATCCCTGCGAAACAACTGAAACACACCGACTCCAACGGCAGTGAGTGCCAGCCCTGCCCAGGCCTGGCTGGGTTGTTCTATGAGCGTATTGATCACAAAAGCCACCGAGATGAGCACAAAGATAGCGGGGACTACCGGATAAGCCCATACGCGGTAGGGGCGTTCTGCTTGGGGTTGTTTGCGGCGCAGCACAAAAACGCCGGCGCCCGCTAATGCCATAAACGCTATATCCATAAACGTCACATAGGTGATCAAATTTTGGAAGGTGCCCCAAAAAAGTAATAACACGATTGCCCAGGCGGCCTGCACGATCATAGCGTTGGCGGGTGTTTTGAAGCGGGGGTGCACTTTCGCCAGTCCGCTGAAGAATACGCCGTCTTGCGCCATGGCGAAATAGATGCGCGGCGCCGACATGGTGTAGATGCCTATCGTGCCGAAAATAGAAATGGCAATAGCTGCGGCTACCAGTTTGCCGCCAAAAGGTAGCAGTGTTTCTACCGCTTCGCCGGCTACCGTTTCCGAGCCGGCAATGGCTTCTAGAGGTAGCAAGCGCATATAGGCGAAATTGGTGAGGACGTAGGTAATCGTGACGATAAGGGCGCCTAGCATCATGGCTCGGGGTACGGTGCGGGGAGCATTTATGGCTTCGCCCGACAAGTAGGAAGCGTGGTGCCAGCCGCCGGCGGACCATAATACGCCGATGAGGGCGAGCAGGAGGGCAGATCCCAGGTTTACCGGGGTATGATCCTGGGGGGCAAATGTCATGCCGGCGGTATCAACGTTACCCCAAAAAATACCAGCCACGATAATTCCGGCAATAGCCAGCAATTTGAGTCCGGTGAATAAGTTGGCAAAACGCTGGCTGCCCTGCACACCCAGCATATTGATGGCCGTGAGGCCTGCCACCACAACGATGGCAGTGATTACCCGTACCGTATCATTCATCGGCAGAAAATAAGTGAGGTACTTGGTAAGTCCGGCGCCCAGTGCCGCCAGTGCTCCTGTGTTGACGACAAGCAGGATGACCCAGCCGTATAGAAAACCCGCCAGGTCGCCGTAGGCTTCTTTTAGATATACATACACGCCGCCTGATTTGGGAAACATACCACCCAATTCGGCAAAAGTAAGCGCGCCGGTGAGCGCAATGAGTCCGCCGATGGCCCATACCAATAGGATAAAGCCGTGGTGGGGCAGGTCGGTGGCGATTTTGCTGGGC
>JAEUUQ010000154.1 GCA_016787505.1 Saprospiraceae bacterium
GCGGCATTATTCCGGCCCAGGATTACGATTACCTCTATGAAAAAGGCGTCGCCGGTATTTTCGGCCCCGGCACGCGTATCGCTAAAGCAGCATACCAGATATTGGATACGCTCATCACCGCCCTAAAAACACATGGATAATTAAACCCATTGAAACGACTCAAATATGACTGCATCAGATGTCCGCAACCTTATCGCCGGCGGCAAAATTGAACAGGCCATTAAAGAACTTCTGGCCCACCTTCAACACAATGGAGATAACGACCTGTATAACGCTATTTTAACCCAATCGAGCCGCTTCCAGGATAACGAAAGGCAAAACCGGCTCGGTATGGTCAGCTCAAGCGATTATACCCGTACGCGAAACGCAGTAACCTACGCGCTACTCGAGTCGCTCGAAGAAGTATTTGGCAAAGGTACCGACTCGCCGCCGCCGCCCAACCCCAAGCCGCCCTTGCAAGAAAATAACAGGGACGCAGATACCACCACTATCCTGTTTATGACCTCTAATCCTTCGGGTACCGCCGAATTGCAATTGGAAAAAGAACACAGCCGTATCTCCTCGCGATTACAGGATAGCCCTAATTATTCCAAATTTCGCATCCGCACGAAAAAAGCCGTCACCCTTTCCGAGTTCCAGGAGTCCATTTTCCTCGAAAAACCCAACATCATTCACTTCTCGGGCCACGGCGACAAAAACAACAATGACGTGCGCAGTATGCTTAGTCGGGGTTTAGAAGTAGATGAAACGCATATCCCACAAGACAATACTGGAATAATGCTTTACGACGAAAATAAACGAGACCCTCTTTTTGTAGGCACAAATGTGATCCAGCGCATATTCCGCACGATGGTCAAACGCCAGGAAGTGCCCATCAAAGCCGTGGTATTCAATTCTTGTTACTCCGATGCTCAAGCCAAAGCATTATCGGAAATCGTGCCGTACGTAGTGGGCACCAGTTGGAGTATCAAAGACGAAGCTGCCATTGCATTTGCTACCGGCTTTTATTTCGGCATTGCACAAGGAGAAGATGTCGAGGATGCATGCGATATGGGTATCAACCAAGCCATAGGCTACGGCGAACCCGAAGATCGCTTTGTGCTTTATAAAGACGGCCAAAGGGTAGAATGGCACTAAGCCCGGCTTATTCCGATAACCACTGCGTTTTTTCGGCTATGGGGCGCCGCGTGCCTTCCGGCGCGGGGGCGTCGCTATAGCCCATGTAAAAAAGCCCCAGGCAACGTTCGCCGGCTTTGAGCCCCAAAAATTCGTCGGCTTTCAGAATGGCCCCCGGCGTGCTCCAATAAGAGGCAATACCCAATGCCGTACAAGTCAACCACATATTTTGAACTGCGCAGGCCACCGCTGCTATCTCCTCCCATTCGGGTAAACTCTGGGCCGGGTCGCGCTCCATACAAATAGCGATGACACAACCCGCGCGCGTCGGGTTTTTGAGCATCTTATTGTATTTCACATCCGAAAACTGATCGACAGGGGTATTCGTCTTGTATACATTGGCCAGGTAGGCGCCGAGGCGCTCCAGGGCATTCCCGGTGAATACTTTGAACCGCCAGGGCTCCGTGCGCTTGTGCGTGGGCGCCCAATTGGCGTTTTCAAGTACTTGCTCGATAAGCTCGCGCGTTATAGGCTGACCGTTGTATGCCGGCGGAAAAACGGCCCGGCGGCTGCGGATAATCTCGTGTATTG
>JAEUUQ010000199.1 GCA_016787505.1 Saprospiraceae bacterium
TGAATGATTTGCTGTTCGTCTTTGAGCAGGCCGTCGAGCGAGCGCACATCCCAGCCTATGACGGTGTTTTTCTCGGCTTTGACAGCCTCTGCCATCGCGGGCGTAGTCACGCCGTAGGGCGGTCTGAACAGCAGGGGAGTGACGCCGGCGGCAGTTTCAAAAGCAACCCGGCAACGGCTGATTTCCTCGCGCAGCATTTTGGGGGTTTTGAAGTCAATCCAATAGGAATGGGTATAGGAGTGGTTGCCCACTATATGGCCGGCTTCTATGATCTGTCGCACCAACGCAGGATGGGCGTCTACTTTCCGGCCTATACAGAAAAAAGTAGCCTTCACCTCGTATTCTTTTAAAATAGCCAGCACCTGCGGGGTGATTTCGGGGTCGGGGCCGTCGTCGAAGGTAAGGGCTACCTGGCGTTTGTTGTTGGGGACGTGGCATATGGCCGGAATAAAAAACTGAGAGCATATATAAGCGGAGCCATAAGCCATGCAGCCTGCAATTGCCAGCATCCAAAGAGCGTATACGCCCCAATGCACCGGCGTCCATATATGGAAACCCGCAGTTAAGACCATCAAGAGGATGAAAATCCGGCCCGTGCGTTTAAAATTAAACATTTCTCAACAATAAAAGCGAATGATTAATATTGCTGTAGTTGTTGTAAATCAATACGTTATTGATTTTTTTCGCCTGAAAAGGTTCGAGTTTGACGACTTCAGGCACGCGTTGTTTGTGCAGGATTTGCGCGGCCAGCCACATGCCGAAGGCGGTGGCGGTTTTGTATTCGCCGCAAAGGTGTTTGAAATAGCCGAGGTGGTTGTGTTTAAACAGCAAATCGCGCACCCGGTAGTACACCTTGTCGAGCTCGGTATTGCCGTTGAGGCCCAGCAAAACGAGGTCGATATCCTGGATGTCAAGATCCTGGCCGGCCAGAAATTGAGTGATAAACCGGGTTATGTCCGACTCGTCGGCGGGTTTGTAGCGCATGCCTACTGCCTGGAGTTGGGCGTAGGTATGCGGCCCCTGTTCGCTTCCCAGCATAAAAAAGGCGGCGCCTTCGCCGGGCAGGCTTCCCCGCAGGTGGTTGGCCAGCAGGCTGAGCTGGGAATATTCGTTGGGTTTCCACTGCCGTAGCCGGCCGGTGATGGAGAGGTAGTTGGGCGTTATTTCGTCGATGCCGCCCAGCAGGATATTTTTTACCGACTCGTCTTCTGCAAATTGGAGCAGGGCGTCGAATAAGGCGCTTTCAAATGAAAAACCGCGGTGTACGTAAGTAAAATTGTAATTATTGCATCCCAGCATGATAGCGATCTGGGAGGCTACGCTGTTGTGCGTCGATTGAATAAACTGGGTAGGGGAGATGATCTCTTCGTTGCTTTCGTAGATGGCGGAGAGAAACTTATCGGTATCTTCCATGCAGCCCAGTCCGGTGCCCACGATGATGGCGTCGGGGTTGTCTACCTGGGCTTCTTCCAGGCATATTTTGGCGGCGCTGACGCCCAGTTTTATCACGCGGCTCATGCGGCGGAGGTTTGCACCGGCTATATAATCGCGATAATTGGGTTCCTTGCAGGTGAGGTGAGAGCCGTACTGGTCGACTATTTCTTCCAGGAACAGGTTGTTGTCCAGGGAATGTTGGGGAGAAATATTGCCGATACTGTTGATATATGCGGGCATACTTAACAACTTGAAAATATCATGGCGGAGCAATTGCCTCCAAAGCCGAATGAGTTTGACAAGATACTGCGCAGGGCGATACCTTCTTCGAATGCCACTACCGGGGCGATCTCCAATTCTGTTATCGGATCTTTAAAGTTTAGGTTGGGAATAATGATTCCGTGTTGCAGCGACAATACGGAAATAACGGCTTCTACCGACCCGGCCGCTGCCAGGGTATGGCCGGTATAGCTTTTGGTAGAGCTAAACCGGGGCAGGTAGTCTTTGAACAAGTTTTTCAGGGCCTGGCCTTCCGACAAATCGTTATTGGGCGTGGCGGTACCGTGGGCGTTGATGTAGTCGATGTGGGAGGCGGTAAGTCCGCTTTGGTGCAGCGCGAGTTGCATTGCGCGCAGCGCGCCGGCGCCGTCGGGCGAAGAGGCCGTTTGGTGATAGGCGTCGTTGGCGTTGCCAAATCCCGATAATTCGGCCAGTGGGGTTTTGCGGCTTTCTTCTACGGCGCGCGCCGATTCGAGTACCAGGTAAGCGGCGGCTTCGCCCAGGTTGAGTCCGTTGCGGTTTTGGTCAAATGGGCGGCACCAGTGTTCGTCTACGATGCGTAGCGAGTTGAAGCCGTTGAGGGTATAGCGGGTAATGGCGTCCGACCCGCCCACCAGCACGCGGTCGAGCATACCGGCTTTGATAAGGCGGGCGCCCAGCATGATGGCGTTGGCTGAAGAAGAGCAGGCCGTGCTGATGGTA
>JAEUUQ010000268.1 GCA_016787505.1 Saprospiraceae bacterium
CAGCCTGCAGTTCCGGATGGCTAATATGCGCAATAACCGGATCATAAACATGGAAGCCACGGTAACCATGAGTTGGTTGGAACACGACGGTAGAGATGCTCGCCGCAAGTTTATTCCGCTTCCGCTCGAACGCGAACGGGTTGTGTTGCTGCCGCTCAACTGGACGATTGTGCACCCTATTGACGAAGATAGCCCGCTGTGGCGCAAAACGCCCCAGGAGGTAGCGGCTATGGAAGTGGAAATTATCATACTGATCGCGGGTTACGACGAAACCTTCGCCCAGCAGGTGCACGCCAATACCTCGTATACATTCCAGGAATTGGACTGGCATGTCAAATTTACCCCCATGTTTTACAACGACGGTTCAAGGGTTGTACTGGAGTTGGACAAAATTAGCGATACACAAAAAGCATGAGCGCTATTTTCGATTGAACACGACCTTGTAGTCTTTTTCACATTCTTTTGGCTGGCAATCGGCAGCCTTGCTAGCGCATGTGTATTTTACAGTAATGGTGCAATAGACCTCGCCGTTATCGCCTGTAACTTTTTTAGATGATACCAGCGTTTGGTTGGCTCGATATTGTACCAATGCCGCTTTTTCTTTTTCTTTCAATCCGGTGATATTAGAGCCTGAAACGACCAAACTGACCGTTCCGGGCAGGCAGGTAGTTTTGCAGCCGGTGCATTTGGGGGTTAGGGAGGTCACTTTTATGGTAATCAAATCGTCTTTGCCAACATTTGTATCCCATGTTTGCGAAGGCGATTCTTCTCCCATCGTCAGTGTTTTTGGCTCAACCTTGGCTTTGCTTCCGGCCGGCTTGTGCGACACTTCCAGGCTTAACGGAACGTCGCTGCACGCGCAAGCTTGAAGTCTGGGTAAAGTTAGGAGGAAGCTGTCGATGCAAGATGCCTGGGCGCAGGGGTTTTTACCCTTTCCATTGTCTTTACAGGTATAGCTGACATATATATACACGCCCAGATTCAGTTCACCTTCGGGCATCGTTACAGAGAGGGAGTATGCATTTTTGCCTTTCTCCGTGACCGTTGCGTGTGCTGCTACCGAAGCGCCCATCCCGTTAGGGGAATCCAATAAACCTGTTAGTACGTTGACTTTAATGTTTTCGGCGATACATTGATTGTTGCAACCGCTGCACGTTGTTATTAAATTGTTGATATCAATCGTTGCCGTGTCACCGGCTTTTAATTTCGGGCCAACCCTGTGTTTTGTATTGAGTCTGGCGTTGTTGTAGTTCAGCGTTGTTACTTCCGGCTTTTTTCCTGCTGCTGCAGGAGTAGTTACTGCGCAGTCAAAAGTGATATTACCGCAGGCGCATTTATTTTTTTGTTCATTTTTGATCAACTCCGGCGCGGTATCAACACCCTCTACCGGTATTTGCAGATCGGGAGTTCCCGTGGGGTCGTTGCTGTTCGTGGCCGGTATCTTTGCTTCGCCTGTAGTGTAGTTATTCCAGAAGTCTTGTACTGGTTGGCTGGGAATCGCAGGTGTTGCCGGCGGCGTTTTCAATACTTTCGCTTCCACGCCGACGGCGCTGAAGCTATCCCAGAAATCGTCGACGCCCTGGTCTATTTTATCTTGTTGCGGCTTTGGCGTCTCGGAAAAAGGCTTGCTTGTTGTTTGCTCGAATTGTTTGATGGTATTATTTCTAAAATCATCTTTCACGTATTTGTCGCCACTCAGCGATGCGGTAAACATCCAGAAAGTTTGTTGAATAACAGCTTCTCGTTCTTTTTCGGGGTTTCCTGAAAACGGGGTTTGAATGTTGTTATTGTCGCGCAGTTTATCATAAGTACGGGTGATAATATTCAGTGCGTCGAGCAACAAAGGCGCTACAATGCCGGGTTGTTGGTCGGGAATTAAGGGTTGGGTAATCGGAATATCGGTACCTGGAACAGTAGGCGAAGCAGTTGTGGGGTAGCGAATGCAGTCGCTGCCGGCTGCCGGCGTGCCGGTTTGGTGGATGGGGGCCTGCGTATTTTGCAGTATGCGAATAGCGTCGTTGAGCGGCAAGGCGGCTGCCGTGGGAATATTGACGAGGTTGCCGGGCGCCATAATATCGGGTCCCGGCACAGGAATCGACAACCACTCGCCGGGCTTGGGCATGCCATTGCCGGAAGGCACGGGCGGGCGGTGTATGTCAACGCAATACCCTTCAACCGGAAAGGTAAGCGTCTGGCGGGGCGGGACGGTTACGGGCGGTAAAGACGGTACGATATAAGGTTGGTATTGCCCGCCGGAAGGAATAAAAAACGCATTGGGTTTTGAGCCCGGACCCAGCTGTATATCAAATGGTTGATCTGTGCCGTTGTTGATAATAAGATCGGCTATATGCCCCGTTGTACGTCCGGTGCCTTTTGCTGTAATTTCAATGCCAGGAGGCAGATCACCCTGCGGCGGCGTGAGGGTCTGAGCGGCGGGTGGTAAAGGCGATGGCAAAAATGCCGGTATGCCTGCTGTCTCGCCAACAATAAGTATGGTTTCCCAGAGTTGGTTGATGCCCGGCGTGAGCGTGGCAGCGGCAGGGGCGCCGGGCTGCTGCCTGATCTGGTCGCAAAATTCGGAAAACCCGTATGGGGTAGGCGTGCCGGATGCGATATGTATCCAGTACGTCTGCTGGATGACGGTTATTATTTCCGCTTGCGGATTACCGGTAAACGGAGTAGTGAGCAGGCCGCTTTCCTGCAATTCAGTGGTTGTTTCAACAATTCGCTGCAGCGTCTCCAGCATGGCAGGATCAGCCGGTACGGCAGGTGTGGGCAGCGACGTGCCCGGCGGCGGGGCGGGTAGCCTGACGTCGGTGCAGTAGCCCTCGGCGGGAACCGTAATCGACCCCCCGGGCGGGATATTGTACGTTATGGGTTTGGAGATAACATAGGGCTGGTATTGTCCGCCAGAAGGAATAAACTGCGACTTTAGCACGCCGTCTAATTGCTTGTCGCCTGTATTGGTCAAGGTCAGATCCGCAACATGCCCGGTGGTGCGGCCTGTGCCGGTGACTTTAATCGCAAGCGTCGTTTGCGCGTGTAAGAGTCCTGTAAATAGAAAACAGCTCAAACCAAGGAGAAATAGCGCTTTTGAAAAACGCTTCATGGCAATAATAATAGGGTGACCTTGCTTCATAATGACAAATTTAAGTAAGGAAATAGTAATGGTATTTCAGCGCAGCCAGAGGATGGTCTGTTAATTCCCTCACTAAGAAGCGGTAATTCAGCAAGTTAAGTTTTTAAAGTCTTATTTACAAATAAAAAGTGATTTATAGTGAACAGTGAACAGTGAACTGTGAACTGCTCATTGATCTGTTCACAGTTCACAGTTCACTGTTCACTACCAAAAAAATCACCCTGAAATATGACTTTTGACAATAAGTGCTTGATTAGAAATGTTTTTCTTTGAGAAGAATAACATCGTCAATAGCAGAGCCATGAAAGAGATCACAACCATCCTGTTTCCTACTGATTTTTCAGAACCTGCGCAGCATGCATTCAAATATTGCTTGTGGCTGGCTGAAAAATACAGCGCGCAAGTCCGGTTGTTGCACGTCATTTACCCGGAATACGAGGCCATGGATCTACCCGTGGTAGCTACACAGGCAACGCGAGCCAAAATCAATGCGGCCAAAGAAGCCTTGCAGGCATTTATCGACCTGGGGATGGCGCAAGCCAAAGCAGGAGGTTTTGGTCAGAAGGTGGAAATCGTTACCGACCTCGAAATCGGGGGCCCTGTAAACGCCATTGTACAAGTGGCTGAGCGCGATGAAGCCGATCTTATCGTGTTGGGTACCAGGGGCGAACACAACGCGTTGGAACGCACTTTCGGCAGTGTGACCACCGGCGTAGTGGGTCGCGCGCGTTGCCCGGTGTGGGTAGTGCCCGAGCATAACCAAAAAGAAGATATTCATGTAGCCGTATATGCGTCCAATCTGGCCGATTGCGACCCTTATTACATCTGGAAAGTAGGTAAAATGCTGGAACCTTTTAGCCCCATATTGCACTGCGTGCATGTCAACATGGACGGTTCGGTAGAGCGGGTACTCGATTTTGCGGATTTGGGGGCCATTTTTGCTCAAAAAGTGCCTACTTTGCAAATCAATTTCCAGACCCTGGAGGGCGATTCGGTGACCGATGCCATTGAAGAATTTGCCGACAATTACGATGCCGACCTGGTCATTATGTTATCGCCGCATTACGGATGGGTGGAAGGCCTCTTCCACCGCAGTCAGACCCGCAAGATGGCGCTGCATACCCGGGTGCCGCTCCTGGTGTTGAAGGAAAAGGAATAAACGCACCTGCATGGACATCCTTTACAACCGGGTATTTCTGCAACACGAAACCGGTCACCACCATCCCGAAAATCCCAAGCGGCTGGATTTTTTCGCCGATTATCCCGATACGCCCCTGCCCAACGGCGAATCGCTGCTGGGATTGGTACACCGCAGCGATTACATTGAAAGGGTAAAAGAAATGGGCCTTTGGGGCGGCCATCTCGACGAAGATACCGTAGTGGGCACGCTTAGCTATGAGACGGCGTGTTATGCCGTGGGCGCGGCCGTATTAGCTGCCGAACGGCAAGCTTTTGCCGTGGTACGCCCTCCTGGTCACCATGCCTATCCCGCCAGGGCTTCGGGTTTTTGTTTGTTCAATAATATTGCTATTGCTACCCAATACCTCGTAGACCAGGGCAAGCGGGTTTGCATCCTCGACATTGACGGACACAGGGGCGACGGCACTTCTTTTATTTTTTACCCCACCGACAAGGTGCTTTTTTTGTCGCTGCATCAATATCCGGCTTTTCCTGGTAAGGGTTTTGTAGACGAAATAGGCGAGGGGAGGGGGTTGGGTTTTAATATCAACATCCCGCTGCCGCCCGGCGCTGCCGATGATATTTTTCTCGATGCCTTGCAGCACTATTTGCCGGTAATGCAGGCTTTTCAGCCCGACGTAGTAGCGGTATCAGCGGGATTTGACGCGCATCGCTATGACCTGTTGCTCGACCTCCACTTGTCTACCAATGCCTATTATTCGGTGGGTAAATGGCTTGGCGAGCGATTTTCGCGTATCTTTGCCATATTGGAGGGCGGTTATAATATCGAAGAAATGCCCAGGTGTCTGCTCAATTTCGTAGCCGGCATTGAAGGCAAACAGATGGCTTATGAAGCCGATTTTTCTACCTCGGGCATGCGGGTTTGGGAAACCTACGAGATGTATCTGCACGCCGGCATGGCCAAGCTGG
>JAEUUQ010000278.1 GCA_016787505.1 Saprospiraceae bacterium
ATCGCGAGTAAAAAGTTGCGCCACGCCTTCATCCATCAATTCTTCGAGGCCTTTGTTTAATTGCTTGGTTTTGAGCGGGTCGGCGTTGTTTACATATCGGAAGAGCTCGGGCGAGAAGCTGGGAATACCCTTGAAATGCAACACTTCGCCTTCGGTGAGCGTGTCGCCGATCTTGAAGTTGCCCGAGTCGTAGAGGCCCACCACGTCGCCCGGAAAGGCTTCGTCTATCACCGTTTTTTTCTCGGCCATAAAAGAAGTGGGGTTCGAAAATTTCAGTTTGCGGTTTTGCCGCACGTGCAGGTAATTGGTATTGCGCTCAAAACGGCCGCTGCAGATGCGCACAAAGGCGATGCGGTCGCGGTGTTTGGGATCCATGTTGGCATGTATCTTAAAGACAAAACCCGTAAACTGGGGTTCTTCGGGGTGTACGTCGCGTTCTTCGGTGTGGCGGGGCAGGGGAATGGGGGCTATCTCGACGAAGCAATCGAGCATTTCTTTTACGCCGAAGTTGTTGACGGCGCTGCCAAAAAAGACGGGGGCGATGTGGCCCGACAAGTAGGCCTCGCGCGTGAAGGTAGGGTAAACGCCCTCTACCGTAATCACGTCGCTCTGGAGTTCTTCGGCAGCCATGCGGCCCACCTGTTTTTCGAGTTGGGGATCCTTCAGGTCTTTTATTTCAATTACGTTTTCTTCTTCCTGTTTGCCGTGCGGGTTAAAGAGCACCAGTTTGTGCTCGTAGAGGTTGTACACGCCGCGGAAGCGTTGCCCCATACCTATGGGCCAGCTCAGGGGGCGCACGCGGAGCCCCAGTTTTTGTTCCACTTCGTCGAGCAGGTCGAAGGCGTCTTTGCCCTCGCGGTCGAGTTTGTTGATAAATACGATCACGGGCGTATTGCGCATGCGGCACACACTCACCAGCTTTTCGGTTTGGGGTTCTACGCCTTTGGCTACGTCGATTACCACAATAACACTGTCTACTGCGGTGAGCGTACGGTATGTGTCCTCGGCAAAGTCCTGGTGGCCGGGCGTGTCGAGGATGTTTATCTTGAGGCCCCTGTATTCGAAGGCCATCACCGAGGTGGCTACCGAAATACCGCGCTGGCGCTCGATCTCCATGAAGTCGGAGGTGGCCGGGCGGTTTATTTTGTTCGATTTTACAGCGCCGGCTACCTGGATGGCGCCGCCGAATAAAAGCAGTTTTTCGGTGAGGGTGGTCTTACCGGCATCGGGGTGACTGATAATGCCGAAAGTCTTGCGTCGTTTGATTTCTTCTATTAATTCCATTCCGGATTTTATTTGCGCCCGCAAAGGTAGACATACCGGGCATATATTCCGAAAGTGCAGCCCTGCATTTGACTAATCAGTTTATTACAAACAATTTTCAAAACTTGCTGTTATCAGTTTAAAAGTAAAACTATTGTCTTTAAGAGTAGTAATTCTTATATTGCAAATATTGTATTCACAATAAAAAAAGCTGCCGGTTAGGCGTGTTATCATGCCTGCCGGCTCGCATGGTGACTGAGGCTTATGTAGGAGGGGCTGTAAAAAGCCCCTCCCTTTTTCAACTTTTTTTTCCAAATTTGCAGTATCATGGCAGTCACAATTCAAATCAAACTTAACGAAAAGCTATATTTGCGCGACCCGCAGGATACCGAGTTGGGCCGCAGGATCATTCGCGACAGCATCTTATTGATAGATGAGATTGGTTTCGAGCAATTTACCTTCAAAAAGCTGGCTGAGCGCATACACTCCACAGAGGCATCCGTGTATCGCTATTTCGAGAACAAACACTTGCTGCTCGTTTATTTGCTTTGCTGGTATTGGGAATGGGTAAAATATCAGATTGATTTTGCCACCAACGGTATCAGCGATACCCGCGAAAGGCTGCGTGCTGCCATGCACATCATCGTAAATATAAATAAGCGGGATACGTTGGTCGATTTTGTAGATGAAGACATCCTGCATCGCATCGTGGTGGCGGAAGGCAGCAAGACTTACCTCACAAAGTCGGTCGACATGGAAAACCAAAATGGTTTTTTTATCACATACAAAGCATTGGCCAAATCTATCGCCAAGATGATTACCGACATCAACCCCCGGTTCCAATATCCCCATGCTTTAGCCAGTACTTTGCTCGAAATGGCCAACAGGCATATCTATTTTGCGGAACACTTGCCTTCTCTTACCGATGTACGTATTGTGAATGGAGACCTGACACCTGTAGAGCAATTATTGGAAGACTTTGCTTTTGGGCTTATTAACAACCACACTTAAAGCCTATGTTACGATTTTTCTCCGCCAGTAATGGTATCGTCAATTCTCGAAAAGCTATCGAAGAATGTATCGAAAAGGCACTTGCCGGCGAAGACCTGCAGCGTTGCCGCTTAATCCTCATCCATTCAAGTATTGCGCATGATTTTTCGCAAATATTGTCGCGCGCAGCTGAATTATGCCCACAAGCCATATTGGCAGGGTGTACTTGTGCGGGGGTGATAGGTGTTGAGGGCGCCAACGAAAGTATGAAAGCGCTCGGCATCATGGCGGCACTGAGCGACGACCCCGAGGAAATTGTCGTCTCCTATTGCGATAATATCAGGGAGGATGATTCTTTCGAAACTTCCAGGCTGATGGCGCAAGAGTTGAAGGCGTTGAACCCCAAGGTTAATATGGTTCACGTGCTCGCCTCCGGTATGGATATTGCTGCCGACAGGGCGATTGAGGGTATCGAAAGCGTTTTTGGACCTCAGGTGACCATTTTTGGAGGTACTTCTTCCGATAATATGAAAGCGCTCACCAGTTTCCAATTTATTAACCAAAAAATACTGGAACGCGGCGCCGTGTTTGTCGGTTTTGCCGATCCTACACTTTCGGCTCACACGGGAGCACACCACGGCAATACGCCGATAGGCATTCCGTTTGTAGTTACCAAATCGGAAAAAAACAGGGTGATAGAAATCGATGGTCAGCCCGCCTGGCCTTATCTGATGCAAACGCTCGGCCTGCCCGTATCCACGCACCCCGGCCAGACAATCCCCATTGCAGGGCTGGCAGAGCTACTTCCCGATGAGCTGCACGACGCTTATGACAACCAGCATGTGCTACGGGTGATTGTAAAAGTAGACGACGAACACCAGAGTTTCTATATGCCGGTAGATTGCCCCGCCGGCACCCGCCTATGGCTCACCAAACGCGATGAACAACTCATCTTTGACGGTCTTACCCGGATGTTAGGCAAGCTGACCCGGCAAATCGAAGACAAAGAAGTGGTGGGCGTTTTTCATACGGATTGCGGCGCGCGCGGCCGAACCCTCTTTAATAAAATTCTGAAAGAGGAATTTATCCACCTCATGCAATACCCCATCATAGGCGATAAAAATACGGCATGGCTCGGGATGTACGGCTTCGGAGAATTTACGCCCCTTGGAGGTCGCAACTTTTTCCACAATTACACCACTTGTATCTGTGCTTTATGCCGGGACAAACAGAGTAGCTAAACCATAGAGCGGGCATGGAGTATCACAATTCGCTTACGCAAAACATTGACCAGGTAGACTACGAAACGCTCAAAGCAATTTGCTTCGACCTGCAGGACAAAGTCAGCAAGAGTATCAAGGTGGAACAAACGCTCATCCAAACTCGCAACGAGCTGGATGCTGAACTGAACCGCTTCCGCTTGATGCAGGAATTTGGCGATATGGCTCTGCGAACTACCAGCATCGATGCGTTTGGTGAAATCACGGCTGAGTATTTCAGTGCGATCTTTAACCTGCCCAAAATTGCCATCTACCGTTTTTTTTCCCACCAACGCGAGGGGAAATTACTTTTTGCTTTCGGTTTTACAGATGATGTCTCGACTCACAAGCTGGTGATACCTCCCGAAAAAGTGCCCGCCGGCGCAATGATTTTTCCCCCGATTCGCGCTTGCGGCAGTTATCTCGAATTTTTACAGCTCTCGACTTTCGTGGTTAGCCCCTTGCACAACCCCGGCGAACAATGCATCGGGTTGATTGTGGCTGGCGCTACTACTGAAGATGCCAAGTATTTTGATCCCATTGACGATAAGGTGCTGTCGTCTTTTAATGTGATGACCCGCAACGCCGGCCTGATCCTGCAACATATTCTCACTACCTTTCAACTCGAGCAGGAAATCGAAGAGCGAAAAGGCGTGGAAACCCAGCTCAGGCAATCCCAGCAGGCTTTGGAAAATAGCAACGAAGAACTGGAATCAAAGGTGAAACTGCGCACCCTTGAGTTGATGGATACCAATGCCGAACTTCAAAAAGAAATCGAAGACCGCAAACACATCGAAAGCCAATTGGCAGATCGCGCCGCTGAACTCATGCGCTCTAATGCCGACCTCGAACAATTCGCCTACGTGGCATCCCACGACCTCAAAGCGCCTATCCGCAATATCTCCAGCTTTGTGCAACTGCTCCAACTTAAATTGCAGGGCCTACTAGACGAAGAAACCCAAGAGTATATGCAATTTACCGTGAGCGCCGTACACCAGATCAATAATCTGATCGAAGACTTGTTGCATTATGCCCGCGTGGGACAAAACGACGCCACTATTGATCTCGTTGATCTCAATACGACGGTCAAAGTAGTGAGGGAACACCTCTTAACAATGATAGAGGAACAAAAAGCGGAGATTCACTGCCAGGTTTTACCCCGCATTAAAGCTAACTCGGGCCAGATGCTTCAACTCTTCCAAAACCTTTTGGAAAACGCGATTAAATTTCGGAAAATAGATCATCCTCCCGTGGTGCGCATCCACGCCACGCAGGAAGACGGCTATTATCGAATATTGTTGCAGGATAACGGCATTGGTATTGCACCCGAATACCGCGATAAGATATTTGCCATTTTTCAACGCCTCTCGCTGTCTAATCCTTATGGCGGCACAGGCGT
>JAEUUQ010000282.1 GCA_016787505.1 Saprospiraceae bacterium
TGGGGTCGCGACAGTGCCGTATTCCGGGTTGCCGGGGTAGTCAATGTAATCGCTGGATGGTTTGTCACGGCAGTAATCGCGTTTTCTGTGGCCGGTCTATGTGCGGCTACTATGTTTTTATTTGGAGCTTATGGCGTCATCACATTGGTAGTTCTGCTAATATTAGTGATTATAAAAACCTTTACTTTTCACCGCAAAAAAGAACGAACCAGAGCACAGATTGCTCATTTGGAGCAACATACAGATAGTATTTCGGTAGTAGAAATGATGGAAGAAACATCACAAAATGCGGGCAAAACAATGAATTTAGTAGCCCAAACATACCAGGATGCGATCGAAGGTTTGATCAAAGAAGACCGCGCGATAATCAACCGGGCCAGGCAAAACCTGGACAAGTTGAAAAAAGACAATGAAAACCTGGAATTTAAAATCTATCACGCTATTAAACGGCTAAAAGACAAAGCCGAAAGCGGACGTCTTTATTTAATGGTATACGACCTGGAACAAGATGCCCTGCAATCTGTCGACTTAATCGTGGAGGCATGCAGCGAACACGTTGATAACAGCCTGCCACCCCTCGCTCCCCAACAGGTTGACAACCTGCGCAAAGTTGCGGGGGCGCTCGACAACTATTTGCATCAAATCGCCATTTGCCTGCAACACCTTCAATTCGAAGAACTTGACCGGTTAGCCGTCGAAAAATACACCCTTTTTGATATGCTGGAAAACCAGCTTGCCGCCCAGTTGGAAGGCATCAAAAACAACGGCTACGGCCTCCGCAACAGCATGCTTATGTTCAGCCTTAAATTGGAAACAAAAGACATCATTTCTATTGCCTCTCGCTTGGCCGCTTTGTATAGCCGGGCGCCCGAGGAAGAAAAGGTGTTGATGCTGGCCGTGGATTAGTCTCTTCAATAGTCATGCCCAGCTCTCAGGTTTGCCACCAGGAAAATCAGGTATCGCTCGATATTCTGCCAAATACGCTTATTTTTGCGCCCAGTTTTGATTCACCCGTACTAACAACAGGGCCATGACCGAAATTTTTCAGATTATTATAGACTTCATTAGCAACCTCAACGACCAGGAGTTCCTGGCCGAAATGGTGCGCAAATACGATACGCTCTTATACGTCGCGCTACTGCTCATCATATTTACCGAGACCGGGCTGGTAGTAATGCCGCTGTTGCCCGGCGACTCGCTGCTTTTTACGGTGGGCGCGCTTGCTGCCGCTACTAATCAACTGAATATCTGGCTGCTTATGCCGCTGATGGTAGGCGCCGCCCTGTTGGGCGATAACGTAAACTATTTTGCGGGCCGGTTTTTTGGCCGGCAGGTAGTGAAACGAGAACGTATTTTTCTGCTTAAGCGGGAATATATCGAGCGCACCCAGGAGTTTTACCACAAATACGGCGGCAAAACGGTGATTATGGCGCGTTTTGTGCCTATCGTGCGCACTATAGCACCATTCGTAGCCGGCGCCGGCGAGATGCACTACCGCAAATACATTATATACTGCGTGACAGGCGCTATCCTTTGGGTATTTGGTATTACGCTTATGGGGTATGCTTTCGGGAATATTCCGGTTGTGAAAAACAACTTCGAGATCGTCGTGCTCGGCATTATTTTCATTTCTGTGTTGCCTATGTTTTATCACTGGGCGAAGGCGAGGTTGGCGAGGGGGCGACGGTAGGACTTTACGACTGTACGACTTTACGACTTTACGACTATGCAGGGGGGGTGGATTATTAATAAAAATAAGCCTTTATACCTTCCCAAAACATGGCGTCCCTTTTGTTTTTATATTTTTCAAATTGGGAGGAGCTGAGCACTGATTGCAATTCTTTGTCTTTTTCTTTTTGAATTTTCATCAACCTTCGATACTTCGACCAATCGCTGAGCTTTGGTTTTACGACTTCTTCCTCTACTCGTTTTGAATAGCGCAAATTAATGGTATGTACCGGGGTTATTTGGTCTTTTCGCAATGCAAGTCCCACCTGCATAGCAGAATCGATCTGATGCGCGCGATATTCCGGCGAACCGTAATTTCCATTTTGTATATCCTTCAGCGACATTTGAGCAAAGGAACACGTGCTGAGGAGCATCATACAAGCCGCCACACCGGTTTTTGCGCCCCTTTTTACGCGTCTGACCACTTCCTCAAATTGTCGATCGTATTCGGGATGATTAGTGCCCATCACCCTGTCCCAAAAATTAAAATACAAGCTGTAATTGTAATGTGAATACCGGTGATGCATATTGTGATGCGTAGGCGTATTTAACCATTTAAAAAAACGGTGTCTGGTAAATCCGCTAGGCGAAATCTCATAGCCCGTATGGCCCAATACATTAAATAATATACTCCACAAAGTGAATAAAAAGAAAGCGGAAGCGTGCACCGGTAAAACCAGTGTGAGGATAGGTATGATAGCAAATTCGAGTACTGATTCCAGCGGATGAAAAGAAAAAGAAGTGTATGGCGTAGGATTGGTTGATTGGTGGTGCACCAAGTGGAAATAGCGAAATATTCCGGGATGATGCATTAGCCGATGCACCCAATAAAAATAAGTGTCGTGCGCTGCTATCATAAAAAAGACTGTGAATATATAATACCCCCAACCGTATTCTTCAATCTCGAAATATAGCTCGCCATACCCCAATTTTCGAAGAATAAATATACCAATAGCCATCCCTCCAAAAATAAACGAGGTCAGCGCTGAGTATGCAATTTCGTGTCGCAACTGTGCAGTTTTAGGAAACTTCTGCTGAATCTTACGTTCCAGCCAGGCCTTGCGTTTCCATTTATAAATTAATAAAAAAACAAGCGAAGCCGGTATGGCATAGCGCAAAAAGATAAAAACAGAAGTCAATAGCCAGGCAAGGCCCGGGCCGAATTGGTAACCGATATTTTCAATGATAGGTCTCATGCAGATTTTATTTTTTTTACAAATAAAACTACATGGCCTATCTCCCGCAAACTATTTCAACGAACCGCCGAATTGATACTGTGAACAGTGAACGGTGAACAGTGAACAGTAAACATCAAAAATCAAAAATCCCCCCCCAAATACCCCTCGACTCCCCCGATTAGCCTGGAGACATCCTGTAATCCGTATTGATCTATCAGGAGTTTGACGCCGAGCTCACTGCGGGAGCCTGTTTTACAGACCAGCACGATTGTGCCCCCGCTTTGCAGGCGTTCTAACTGAAAGGGCAATTCCGCCATGGGGATATTTTCGCCGCCGATATTAAGTTCGTCAAATTCGTAGGGCTCGCGTATGTCGATGAGTTGTATGTCCTTGCCTTCGTTTAGCCAGCTTCTGAGGGTCTCCGGCTTTATTTCGTGCTCCATTGTTTGTGTTGCAGGTTTGGTGACCAATGAGGCGCAAAGTTGCTCATAAAAAATTAATTTTTCGATGACCAGTCCGGGTTGTTTGGGTATTGAAATTAATTGCTGCCTGTGAGTGGCCACATCCCACAATAATAACTTGTCAACCAGGGGTTCTCCCACGCCGCTTAGTACTTTGATCACTTCGGCAGCCTGGATGGCGCCGATAATGCCAGGCAAAACGCCCAATACGCCGCCTTCTTCGCAATTGGGCACGAGTTCGGGCGGTGGCGGGTCGGGATACAAATCGCGGTAATTAGCGCTGCGACGATCTGCCTCCAGGGGGTAATTGAATACGGATACTTGTCCTTCCATGCGGTATAAGGCGGCGTAGACGTTAATTTTGCCTGTGAGCACGCAGGCGTCATTGACGAGGTAGCGCGTGGCAAAATTGTCGGCGCCATCGGCAATTACGTCGTAGCGACTCACCAGTTCGAGGGCATTTCCGGGTAATAATGCTTCAACAAATACTTCGAATTCGACATGTGGATTAAGCGCGGCAAGGCGCTGAGCAGCAACTTCCGCTTTGGGGCGCCCCAAATCCTCGGAAGTATACAACACCTGCCGGTGCAGGTTTGACAAGCTCACTACATCGGGGTCGATGATGCCTATGCGTCCTACCCCTGCGGCAGCGAGGTACATCAGCAAAGGGCAGCCCAGTCCGCCCGCGCCGACGACCAACACCGCACTGCTGCGCAGTCGCTCCTGACCGGCCCTGCCGAATTCAGGCAGCGCAAAATGCCGGCTATAGCGCAATAATTCGTCTTGTGTCCATTCAGCTGCCATGTTGATCTTTTTTGTTGCGTGCCGAAGTATAGGCTTCCGGGGTGTCTATGTCGTGCAATATGCCATCATCTTTGACTTCTACCAGCATAAGTTGCCCGGCATGACGCTGAATAATACCCTTACAACCATCGGGATCGTCATGCGCGAGAATTTCATCGCGATAATGCTTCGAAAATAATACAGGGTGCCCTCTTTTACCCTTAAAAACCGGCGCCAAAATACATGGCTGACCATTTTTTGAATTAAAATGACTTATTAATAAATTGATGTGCTCCGGTTTTAAATAAGGCATATCTCCCGGGCAAATCAGATAAGCTCCCGTATTTATCCACGAAGCGCTCACGCTCGCCTGAATAGAAGATGTCATACCTTTTTTATACATCGGATTATACACGACACATACACCCAAAGTATGCAGGGCAGCTTCTACCCGCTCAGATTCATGTCCGGTGACAACCCACACTTCATCAACTTCCGATGCCAGAGCTGCGGCAAGCGTTTGTTGTAATACGGTGGAATCTCCCAACGGCAGTAGCAATTTGTTTATTGCCCCCATTCTGCTGGATGTGCCGGCTGCGAGTAAGATTAGTGTGGTCATGAGGTAAAGATAAGGGTTTAGCGCCTTCGGCGGGTTTAGCGATTGGGTTTAGCTTAATGTTTAGAAAACTAAACTGCGAATGCACTAAACTGCGAATGCAAAAAAATCGTATTATTACCACATGGAAAACTGGGAACTGCTCCTCTTTTTTTTCGCCATTGCCTTGCTATATGCTTCGGTGGGTTTTGGTGGAGGATCGAGTTATCTGGCTATGTTGGCCTGGTATGAATTTCCCGTGGCCCAGGTTCGGCTCACCAGCTTGCTGTGCAATATTGTAGTCGTAAGCGGGGGCACATACACCTTTCACCGCCATGGACACCTCAACCTGCGAAAAAGCTGGCCCATAGTAGCTTTTAGCGTGCCTGCCGCCTTTGCCGGAGGCGCATTGCGACTCAAAGAAGAAGTCTTTTTTACCCTGCTCGGCATATCGTTGATAATAGCCGCATTGGCTATGTGGTGGCAGGCGTCGGCATTAAGCCGAGAAGTGGATGATAACAGCACCACTGCATATCGGCCCTGGCA
>JAEUUQ010000302.1 GCA_016787505.1 Saprospiraceae bacterium
AAATTATCTGTTTTAATGTCTATCGTTAGAATTTCATTATATTGATCTATTATTTGTTTTTTGGTATGATATGTTCCTCCGGATCCTGTATATCTTTTGATCCACTCATCTGTTACTCTTACATCCAGTCCTTCCTGATAAGCTTGATTAATAATATTTTCTTCCCCAAGAAAATCGTCTATACCTAATGTAGCCTGGCTATATAATCCTAATATTAGGGAATCTCGATAACCTGCTGAGTCTTCAAAATACATGACAAATTCTAAATCTTGCACCTGCGCGGTCAATTTCATTGCCAGGGCGAAAATCATAAATAATATCAATTGGATATTTTTCATTGCTATTTTTTTTCGATTATTGCCGGAGGAAGTATGGCCGGTGTGACAAACTCCTGCGAGCCATAATTATACCTCGCGCCGCCATAAATTGTGCATGACCTTTGCTCGGGCGCGAGGTATAATGCCGCAAAGCCGGAAAAGTTATGACCATAACTTGACGGCGTGCGGTATAACATGTGTATATAGTTGCAGTCCATTTTTCCCATTATCAATCTATTACGATTGCGACATACTCCCCATTTTCTTCTGCACTTTGAAAAAGTACTTTGATTCCAAAAATGTGTTCTATTGCGATCGCCATATGCTCTTCCCCATAAATCCAATGACCTGGATAAAATTGATACTTACGAAAATCTCTTTCTTTCAGCCATTCTTCCAGTCTGGCCGGTGTAATTAATTGTAGTTCCTTGTTGATTTCCATTACTCGCTTCGGTAAAGAATAGCCGAAACCCTCAGAGTGGTATTGGTCTTCAAACAAAACCACCCTTTCTTTCGGATAGATTACTTCTGAAAGGATATTGTCTTCACACGGTCCAAGTCTGTCTGTCAAAATAAAGGAAATTACTTCCCAATATTTGTCAATATATATACATTCCGGCCCAATTGAGTCTGGGTAAGCTTTATTTATTTTAAGTTGTTCAAAGCTATCAGGCTTTATCCTGGAAATGGTTGCTACGATTCCCATTTTTCTATTTTTTTATTGACTACAACCTTAGTTTCCCGCAATACATCAATGCCACGAATAAACGCTTTAAGCGCGAATAGCTGCTTAATTGCCGGTTATCCGCTTATCTGCGAAGGTCTGGATTTTTTTCTACAAAGTCAATATGGCCACGAACCGCCTGCGGCGGTGACGGCCAAGGAAGCGCCCTTGATGGTGACGGCCACGAATCGCCAGCGGTGGTGACGGCCCAGGAGCTCCCTTGGTGGTGACGGCCGGGGAGCATCCCTGGTGGTGACGGCCCAGGAGCACCTTTGATGGTGACGGCTGCGGAGTAGCCTCGGTGGTGACGCGTCACCTTGTCACCTTGTCACCTTGTCACCTTGTCACCTTGTCACCTTGTCACCACCCGGGGTGTTCCCCGGACGTCACCCTCATTGTCCCTCCCCAGAAAATTCCCTATCTTAGCCCCAACGCAACCAACCGCCACCATGCAAGACACCGCCCACATCAACACCAACGGCAAACACACCCATACCTACGACGCCATCGTCATCGGCAGCGGCATCAGTGGGGGCTGGGCCGCCAAAGAACTCTGCCAACACGGCCTCAAAACCCTGGTACTGGAGCGCGGACGAGATGTGAAACACATCATCGACTACCCCACTTACAATACACCTCCCTGGGAATTGCCCTACCGCGGTCATATCGCCCGCGAGCAACGCAAGAAAAACCCGCTGATATCAAAGGCCGCCGGCTATGCCGCCGATACGGCACATTTTTTTATTGAGGATGCCGACCACCCCTACGTACAGGAAAAACCCTTCGACTGGATACGCGGCTACCAGGTGGGCGGCAAGTCGCTGACCTGGGGGCGCGCCTGCCAGCGCTGGAGCGATTTTGAATTCAGCGCGCCGCAACGCTACGGCTATGCCGTCGATTGGCCCATACGCTACGACGACGTGGCGCCCTGGTATGGCCACGTGGAGCGGTTTATCGGGGTCTGCGGCATCAAGGAAGGCATCGAGTCGATGCCCGACGGCGAATTTCTGCCCGGCTACGAACTCAATTGCGTGGAACAGCACATTAAAGACGTACTCTGGAAAAAATTCAAACGCCACTATGTCTCCGGGCGCTGGGCGCATATCACGCAACCCCAGGAGATCCACACCCAACAAGGGCGCGGACAATGCCAAAACCGCAACCTCTGTATGCGCGGCTGTCCCTACGGCGGGTATTTCAGTTCAGTGACTTCTACCCTGCCCTGGGCCCAGAAAACCGGCAACCTCACGGTGGCCCCCCATTCGGTGGTGCATTCTATTATGTACGACGAAGAAAAAGGTCGCGCTACGGGCGTGCGCGTGATCAACGCACAAACCAACGAGGCGACGGAGTATTTTGCCCGCATTATTTTTGTGAACGCCTCCGCGCTGAATACTAACCTGATTTTGCTGAATTCTACCTCCGACCGCTTCCCCAACGGACTGGGCAACGACAACGGGCTCCTGGGTAAATACATTTGCTTTCACAATTACCGCGGCAATATGGGAGGCGATTTTGAAGGCTTTAAAGACAAATACTACCGCGTGACCCGCCCGGTGGAATGCATAATCGCCAATTACCGCAACCTGCACCGCCAGGAGACCGATTTTATCGGCGGTTATACGATTTTTTCGGGCGCTTATCGCGAAAAACTAAGCGACAAAGGCATCGAACCGATGCTGGGCGCCGCCTTCAAGGAGGCCATCAGCGAACCCGGTACCTGGGGCGCTTATATGTACATGCAAGGGGAAACGATACCCAAAGCCTCCAACCATGTGCGCCTAAGCCCCGACCAGCGCGACCAATGGGGTATTCCGCTGCTGGTGACTTCGGTAGGCTACGACGACAACGACGAAAAGATGGTGCAGGACTTCCTCGAACAAGGCCGCGCTATGCTCGAAGCCGCCGGCGCCGTCAACATCCGCACCAATGACACTAAGCAGCCGCCCGGCCTCGATATCCACGAGATGGGCGGCGCCCGGATGGGCCACGACCCCGCCACTTCGCTGCTCAATAAATGGAATCAATTACACCACTGCCAAAACGTATTTGTGACCGACGGCGCCTGCATGACCAGTACGGGCAATCAAAGCCCGTCGATCCTCTATATGGCGCTCACCGCACGCGCTGCCAATTACGCCGTGGAGCGGTTGAAGAAGGCAGAGATGTAGTTGTAGGTTGTAGGTTGTAAGTTTTTTTTTGACCTACAACCTACAACCCACAACTTACAACCGACAACTTACAACCTACAACCAACCTGCTATGAACCGCAGAGAATTGCTCAAACATATAGCCGTATTGACCGGCGCTTCCGTAGTCGGCGCCGATTTTTTCCTGACGGGTTGCGCCCCTGAAGGCAAAGACATCGGCCTATTCAGCGCTGCCGACGTGGCCCTGCTCGACGACATCGCCGAGACGATTATCCCTCGCACCACGACTCCCGGCGCCAGGGACGCCCAGACTGGGGCTTTTATCGCCGATTTTGTGACGCATTGCTACGACGACGACGAGCAAAAGGCTTTGATCGCCGGGCTTTCGGCACTTACAACTGCTGCAAAAACGCAGCATAACCGGGCTTTTGGCAAGCTAAAGCAAACTGAACAGCTTGAAGTTTTGTCCAAAATTGCTGCGGAAGCCAAAGCGTATAATGAGCAGCAAACAGGCGATTTTATCCCGCATTATTTTACGCTACTCCAGCAACTGACCTTGCTAGGATTTTTTACTTCCGAACAAGGCTATACGCAGGTACTACGCTATGAGATGATACCGGGGCCGTATGAGGGCTGTGTGGATTATAAAAATGGAGAGAAGGCCTGGGCGAATTAATGAAGACTTTAAGACTGTATGACTGTACGAGTGTAGGACTATAGGATCGCTATTCTTAAAGTCGTACAGTCCTACAGTCTTACACTCCCAACTCAAACAGCCCTTTCACTCCTTTAATCCAGGCTGCTGCCTGCGGTGTGAGTTGGTTGGGGCTGCTCGTTACCCTTTGTTTTAGAATTAAAGCGCCAACTTCCTCTCCTTGCGCGATACGGGTTTGAGTGCCCGACACATTCAGCCAGAAGGCTTCATTGGCATTGTTCACATCGCAAAAATCGGTGGCGTAGCGGCTCAGGGCGATGCTGCCATCGGGGTGTAGTTGGTAAATACCGGTAGAAGGAGCCTTTACTATCGTATCGTCTACATGGCAAAAATAAAGCAGCGACAGGGGCTCGAGGTTTTTTGGATTAGCCCAGCGGGCATTGAGGGCGGCTACGTCCAGATCGTAATCCACGTCCATCCACTCCAATAAGTGCAGCAGCATCAGGGGCAGGTCTTGCTGTACAAAACTGGCATTATTAGTGAGCGGCGAAATACCGGAAAAACGGGGATTCATCTCGCCGAGGAAAAACTGCCCGTCGTCAGTATCGATTAAAAAATCGAGTTCAAAATAGCCTTTATAACCCTCTTTGCGGAGTTGCTCGCCCATGCGGATGGTGTAGTTCATTGCCTTCTCGTTGATCTCAGGCGGGAAAGCATGGGCGTACATCTCATTGCCGCACCAGCCGCCCTGGTGTTCGGTGAGTTCAGGGAAACCGATCAATTCAGCAGTCAACGGCGCCACCACGACGCCGTGGCGGGTCACGCAGGCCTCGAGTCCGGTGCTGCGGCAGTTAATGTATTTCATGATCTTCAGCTCCTCCCCGCAGACGATGTCTTTCTGGTTGGCTATAAAATCGGCTTCGCTATTGATAAAATAGGTAGTTGCGCCTGAGTTGCCATAAGGCCGCTGCACGACGAGCTTTTCGCCAAGATGTCCGGCGATGCGGCGCAGTTGGTCATAGTTATTGACTGCAGCCAGCACGTAAGGCACGCATGGCACGCCTGCTTTTTCAGCAATCCGGTTGGTATTAGCCTTGTGGTCGCAGTATTGGCGCAGCGCCACCGGAGGCAGGCATACTTCGAGTCCGAGTTGGACGGCTGATCTTTCTGTTTCCGCATCCAACATCATAAACATAGCCTTGCCGACGACGCTGTTGCGGCGGTGGCGGTCGATATACTTATTGATTTCTGTATTGGAAACCAAAAGCCTGTTGACTTTTTCGAGGGCGTCCTTATTTACGTAAGGAAAAGTATCGGAGGAAACGATCCCGGGGTGTCGACCGCCAAAATTGTCAATTGCGCATA
>JAEUUQ010000314.1 GCA_016787505.1 Saprospiraceae bacterium
GCTCAAAGCCGCCGTCGCTTTCTACGGCCGCCAGCCTGAACTTACCGAAGTACCAAAAATCAAAGCAGCCGTTCAACTCCACTACGCCGAAATGGACGAGCGGGTAAATGCCGGCATGACCGCCTACGAAGTAGCGCTGAAAACGGCGGGAATTAAATTTGAACAATATATCTATACAGGCGCACAACACGCCTTTCACAACGATACCTCGCAGGCGCGGTACAACGAAGCGGCAGCAAAGCTGGCCTGGGAGCGGACGCTGGCGTTTTTTAAGGCGCACCTGTAAACCACCTTTCCAAAACGACGACGACATTAACAACGCGGTATGGCAAGCCCGAAAAAAAACAAACTCAGCCAATGGCTCGACAAGATCCAACAAGATAGCTGGCAGTTGGAACTTATAGTTACAGGCTTTAGTATCTTCTTGGTGTTGAACGCATTAGAAGCTGTTTCCGCCATGCGGCATACCAATAATTTGCTTATTGCCGGCGTAGGGCAAATGGGTACTTTCTTATCCTATGGATGGGGAGTATTGACCATTTCCTGCCTGGTCATTCTTATCAATTTAATCTTGCACGTCATCTTGCGAGGGCTTTGGATAAGTGCCGTCGGTTTGCGGTCGGTTTCCGGTGAGATCGATTTTGAGCAATTGCGGCTTACTCCAAAATTCGGGCAATTTCTTCAAAAGAAAATTGGCAATTTTGATACTTATATCGAGAAACTGGAGAACCTGTGCAGCCTCGTATTTGCGTTTACTTTTCTCAACGTTTTTGTCATCATTTCCGTAGGATTATGGTTGTCTTTTATGGCGCTGGTTATTATACTGCTCGTCAATATTATACCTTCCGGTATCGTTGAGATTGTCAATCTTGTGGCAGTGGTGTTCCTGCTTTTTTCAGGAGGGGTTTATATGCTCGATTTTGCCACCTTGGGCTGGATAAAACGCCTGAAGCGATTTTCAAAAATATATTATCCTGTATATCGCCTTTACGGTATGGTCACCTTGTCGGCATTATATCGCCCCATGTATTATAATTTGATAGACAATAAGTTGGGGAGGCGGGTAGGTTGGTTTTTAGTGCCGTATATTATTTTGATTGCCTGGCTTTTATCGCTTCAAGTAGACTCGCATGTATGGTTTCCCGATGATATAGAAAAGTATGGGTTGATGAAAACGCAATACGACGACCTGCTCCCGGAAAAAACGCTGATCAGAAATGCCAGTATTCCATCGAAATACGTAAATAAAGGCTATGTGGAGTTGTTTATACGTTATTTACCTCAAAGGGATGACAAAATACTGAAACAAAAATGCCCAGATGTCAATCCTCCAAAATCGGTGGGCATTCATTCTGATATTGTTATTGATATCAATAGTGATTCTAAAGCAGCTCAACGAGATTTTTCAGCAGAAAGTTTGGCTTGTTTTTCTTCACTTTACAAAATAAGCATAGGCGACAGTATATTCCGACAGCCGCATCTGCGTTTTTACAAACACCCCAATGCAGGTGAAATGGGCCTGCACACCATACTCGACGTGCAGTATTTGCCCCGTGGGGAGCACCAAATTATAATAACAAAACTAGGGCGCGATACGGTCAAAGGCTCTGATGCGCTTATCTTCCGGGATTTTACCAGTATTCCGTTTTGGAAGGAATGAGGGAGGTAGAAAACCAATAATTCTCTCTCCCTCTCCCCGTTGCTACAACTCAAACTTAATCCCCTGTGCCAGCGGGATCTGCGTACTGTAGTTAATCGTATTCGTCTGGCGGCGCATATAGGCTTTCCAGGAGTCGGAGCCGCTTTCGCGGCCGCCGCCGGTTTCCTTTTCGCCGCCGAAGGCGCCGCCGATCTCTGCGCCGCTGGTGCCGATATTTACGTTGGCGATGCCGCAATCGGAGCCTGCTACCGAGAGGAAGCGTTCGGCTTCGCGCAGGTTATTGGTCATGATAGCCGATGAAAGCCCCTGTGGAACGCCGTTTTGCAGCGCGACGGCTTCTTCTATCGTCTTGTATTTGATCAGATAGAGGATGGGCGCAAAGGTTTCGTGCTGCACAATGGGGTAGTGGTTTTCTACCTCGGCGATGCAGGGTTTTACGTAGCAGCCGCTGGCGTAAGCTTCGCCTTCGAGTACGCCGCCTTCTACGATCATACGACCGCCTTGTTCTTTGATTTGGCTCAGTGCGTGCAGGTAGTTGTCCACGGCGCCTTTGTCAATGAGGGGGCCTACGTGGTTATGCTCATCCAGCGGGTTGCCGATGCGCAGTTGGCCGTAGGCTTTGGCCAGCTTTTGTTTGACCTCCTCAAAGATGCTTTCGTGGATGATGAGCCGGCGGGTGGTGGTACATCGCTGTCCGGCAGTGCCTACGGCGCCGAAGAGCGCACCGGTGAGTACCAGGTTGAGGTCGGCGCTGGGGGTGATAATGATGGCGTTGTTGCCGCCCAGTTCGAGCAGCGAGCGGCCCAGTCGGCCCGCCACGGTAGCGCCCACGATCTTACCCATGCGCGTGCTGCCTGTAGCTGATACGAGCGCTACACGGGGGTCTTTGGTCATAAATTCGCCCACGCGGTAGTCGCCGTTGATAATGCTGCTAACGCCTTCGGGGACTTCGTTGGCCTCTAGGACGTTGCGCAGGATATTCTGGCAAGCTACGCCGCAGAGCGGCACTTTTTCGGAGGGCTTCCACACGCATACGTCGCCGCACACCATGGCGATCATGGCATTCCACGACCACACGGCCACCGGGAAGTTAAACGCCGAGATAATGCCCACAATGCCCAGCGGGTGCCACTGCTCGTACATGCGGTGGTGGGGGCGCTCGGAGTGCATCGTGAGGCCGTAGAGTTGTCGCGAGAGGCCCACGGCAAAGTCGCAGATGTCGATCATCTCCTGTACTTCGCCCCAGCCTTCCTGCAGGCTTTTGCCCATCTCGTAGGATACCAGCCGGCCTAGCGCGTCTTTGTGCTTGCGTAGCTCTTCGCCGTATTGGCGTACGATTTCGCCGCGGCGTGGCGCCGGTATTTCGCGCCACACCAGGAAGGCTTCTTCAGCCTTTTGGATTACCTTGTCGTACTCTTCGCGGCTGGTTTTGCTTACGCTGCCGATCCACTCGTTGTCGACGGGCGAGGAGGATTGGAGGTATTTGCCGGAGTTGGTTGAATCCATGCCGGTAGACGTACCGGCGTTGTGTTTGCGCAGCCCTAGCTGCTTGAGGAATCTTTTATCCATGATGTTGTGATATTTGCCATCTTCTATGACCCGCAGCTAAAGCAGCGGGTTGAATCCTACTCGAGGAGTTTTTTGACCACCGCCGAGATCATCTTGCCGTCGGCTTTGCCGGCGAGGGCTTTAGAGGCGGCGGCCATTACCTTGCCCATGTCTTTGGCCGAGGTGGCGCCTACTTCCTGGATGATAGGGCGCAGGGCCGCTTCCAGTTCGGCTTCGTCCATTTGCTTGGGCAAGTATTGCTCTATAATTGCAATTTCTTCTTGTTCTACCTGCGCCAGGTCGGGCCGGTTTTGCTGCACATAGATCTCCATCGATTCTTTGCGCTGTTTGACCAGCTTTTGCAGTATTTTGATTTCCCGCTCGGGAGTCATGGCGTCTCCGCTTCCGTCGGTTTTGGCCAGCAGGAGAGCGGCCTTGATGGCCCTGATACCGCGCATAGCAGCCTGGTCTTTGGCTTTCATTGCGGTTTTGAGGTCTTCCATGATGCGTTCTTCGAGAGTCATATGCTGATGGTTTGATTAGTTGTTGTCGGTTGTCGGTTATGGGTTATCAGTTTTCAAGAGTTGACGGTTTATATATTAAAGAACAAATAATGAACCGATAACTCACAACCGACAACCGATAACCCTCCTCATCCCTCCCCAATTCGTTCCGTGATCCATCGAACGATTTGTACATAGTCAGCCACGGAAAGTTGTTCGGGGCGTTGTTGAAAAAAGGGATCTTCCAGCAGGGGGTCGCCTTCGAGGAAGGGTTTCATCGTATTGCGCAACATTTTGCGGCGTTGAGAAAATGCTTGTTTGACTACTTTTTTAAACAACACTTCTGATTCGGTGACCAGGGGTTGTTCGCGGCGTATAAGTCGGATCACGCCCGATTGTACCTTGGGCGGCGGCGAAAAATTGCGGCGGTCTACCGTAAAAAGGTATTTGCCCTCATAAAAAGCCTGCACCAATACGCTGGTGATGCCGTAGACTTTGCTGCCCGGGGGCGCGATCACGCGTTCGGCCACTTCTTTTTGAAACATACCCACCAATTCGGGGACTCCCGACCGGTAGTCGAGCATCTTGAACAGAATCTGTGTGGAGATGTTGTAAGGGAAATTGCCGATAATCGCAAAAGGTTCTCCTTGAAAGCAATTTGTGATGTCGAGTTGAAGGAAATCGGCAGACAGGACCGTTACGGTGGGGTAGTGCTGTTGCAGGTACGTCACCATATCGCGGTCGGCCTCCACCGCCAGGAGGTCGTAGGGCAGCGCCGTGAGGTATTTCGTCAGCATACCTTTTCCCGGGCCTACCTCGAGTATGTGGCGATAAGCGCCGGCGCCCGTAAGGCTTCCGGCGATGCGTTGCGCCACTTGCTCGTGGATGAGAAAATGCTGGCCGTATGATTTTTTTGCTTTCAAAATGTATTTTACTTACTAAAAAGCGCTGCAAAGATAGGTAGCCTTTACCAAGAGATTGAGTAAAAATGTACCTTATTGGCGATAGAATTCCCTGCTTCTCGCTGAAATCGCCGTATTGTTTGTTTACTTTTGCGTTTCGAGTACAAATATTGACGTAATGAATAAGATAAAAGTTGGGATCAGCATGGGCGATATGAACGGTATCGGCCTGGAAGTGATCCTCAAAACACTTTCACACCCCAAAATCCTGGATAGTTGCATCCCCATTGTGTATGGCTCCTCCAAAGTGGTGTCGTATCACAAAAATATTGTGGATATCGACTTTCCTATCCACCCTATCAGAGCGGTCAATCAACTGGTGACCGACAAGATCAATATTGTTAATTGCTGGCAGGAAAATGTCAATATCACCCTGGGCAAACCCTCTGAGGCCGGCGGAAAATACGCTTATCGCGCATTGGAAGCCGCCGTGCAGGATCTAAAGCAAGGCCAGATTGATGCGCTGGTAACGGCGCCCATCAATAAACACGCCATGCAGCAGGCAGGCTTTGCTTTCCCGGGGCATACAGAATATATCACCCAGCAGCTGGGCGCACAGGAAAGCTTGATGCTGATGGTCAGCAACGGCATGTACGTAGGGCTTGCCACCAACCACCTGCCGGTAGGCCAGGTGGCGCGTGCCATTTCGAAAGAGCTGATTATGCGCAAAATTCAGATTATGAACGACGCGTTGCGCATTGATTTTGACATAGACAGACCTACCATCGCGGTATTGGGGCTCAACCCGCACGCCGGCGATCACGGCGTGATTGGCGATGAAGAAGAAAAGTTTATACGTCCTGCAATACTAGAAATGAAGAAAAGAGGGATCCTGGTGATGGGGCCTTTTTCTGCCGACGGCTTTTTTGGGTCGGGCCAATACAACAAATTTAACGGCATCCTGGCCATGTACCACGATCAGGGCCTGATTCCCTTCAAAGCGCTGTCGTTTGGCAGCGGGGTAAATTACACGGCAGGGCTTTCGGCGGTGCGCACCTCGCCCGACCACGGCACGGCCTACGACATTGCCGGCCAAAACGAAGCTGATCCTTCGTCTTTCCGCCAAGCCTTATTTATGGCCATCGATATTGCCTGCAACCGCCAAAACCATGCAGAAATGCATCAGAATGCTTTGATTAGGCGGAGCAAACCCCGGGTAGAAGGCGAAGACGAATTGCTCGAAGAAGAAGAGGAATTGCTGGAGGGGGAAGAGGATACGTCTGACGACTACGACGAAAGCGATGATTAAACGTTTTAATAGACATTATATCACAAATTGACTGTCAACTTGAAAAAATCTGTTGCCGTTTGGGGAATAATAGCGCTGGTACTTCTCATCGACCAGTGGCTGAAGATCTGGATAAAAACGCACCTGGAATATGGCGATGAGTTCAATATCCTGGGATTTTCATGGGCGCGCATCCACTTTGTAGAAAACAACGGGATGGCTTTCGGTATCAACCTGGGCGGCGAATACGGTAAATTGGCCCTGAGCCTTTTTCGCATTCTTGCGGTGGGTTTCCTGGTGTATTATTTGCGGGTGCTTTTGCGCTCAGGCGCCGCTTATGGCCTGCTCATCAGCTTTTCTCTCATCCTGGCGGGCGCCATAGGGAATATCATTGATAGCGCTTTTTATGGTATGATTTTTTCGGAATCGCCTTATCACGGAGGGCTGGCACAACTTTTCCCCGAAGGAGGCGGCTATTCGAGCTTCCTGCACGGCAAGGTGGTGGATATGCTCTATTTTCCGCTTGTGGAAGGGTTCTACCCTGATTGGTTCCCACTTTGGGGTGGGCAGCACTACCAATTTTTCAAACCGGTCTTTAATATTGCCGATTCATCAATTACCATAGGCGTGTTATATATTCTGCTGTTCCAGCGCAGCTTTTTTAAACACAAACATCCCGACGAAGAAACGGCAGCCGGCCAGGCGGCGCTTCAGCCTGAGCATATAGAAGAAAGCCTTGCCGATGATACCTCATTGGAAGGAGAGGCAGCCGGCGACGAGGCCGCTGCCAATGATGCTGGAAAAGACCAGGCTTAATACAGACTGCTTATACTTCTTTGGGTCGTAGAAAATGCCGGATGGCTTCTACGGTTTGCCTGACTTTTTCGTAGTCGATACTGTAGTGAATGTACTTGCCGCTGCGTTTGGTTTCTACCAAACCTGCCGCGCGCAATATGCGCAGGTGTTGCGAAGTGATGGATTGCTCCAGCCTGAGGGCATTATAGATTTTATTGACATTGATCTCTTCGTTTTTGTCAATAAATTCCAGAATGTTAAGCCTCAGAGGATGGGCAAGTGCCCGCAACAACTCTGACGACATGTGTAGTTGTTCGTAGTTAAGGTCAGTTTTGGCCTTTCTCATAGTCTCCCAAAATTTGAGTTTTCTCTAAAGATGCATGGTTACACATACAGCCGCACCAAACTTAGTCAGGCTGCAAAATACAACCCAAGCTCCCTTTTGTCAGGTACGGCATAGACAAATATGCGTGATTTATCGGATTTTTCAAAATTGCCACGTTTCCGCATCACGATGCAGAACCCGTTGACGTAAGTGCTATTAATCCGCAATGTGGGGGGAATGGCGCTTTTAAGCGGCCAATTCTTCGATCAGCTTGGATATCTGCTGAAGGCGATCTTTGTTGAGGGAATAATAAATAAACTTCCCGTGACGCTCGGTGATCACTACGCCCGCCCTGCGCAAAATAGCCAAATGTTGGGAGGCTACCGATTGCTCCAGGCGAAGCTTGATGTAAATGTCGGTGACGGTCATCTTGTCGTGTTCTTCCAATAAGTCGATGACGCGCTGACGCAACTTGTGGTTAATTGCCCGTAGCACTAAAACGGCTTTGCGCAATTCAGCATAGTCGAGTTGGATGTTGCCTCTCCCTTTTTTCAGAACGACGGTTTCGTTTTTTGACTTTCTCATAGTACTTTGGTTTATAATGTTCTTTAAACGACAGGCGATTGAGTTTTGGTTTGCTGTCGTATTATAAAGAATTCAAATATCGTACCAAACTTTTCAAGTGCCGGCAAACTGATTTGAAATTTGCCTTTTTTGATAGTAGATGATGCTCAAGATGCCGTAGCGAATCGCTACAAGGGCAAAGCTAACAATAATATTCATAAAATACAAATATGAATATGCCTCAATTTTAATTTAATTTGATTTT
>JAEUUQ010000349.1 GCA_016787505.1 Saprospiraceae bacterium
CGTCCCGCCGGTAAGCTGCCAGCAATTCTTCATCTGTATGCGATGCCGCTTTTTTCGGGAGTTTGAACATTTGAATTAAAATAATCCGGGCTAATTTATGCATTTCCCGGCGGCTGTGCATCTATTCCTAAAAACTCAACCGTCATGAAAAAGCTGTATGTCCTTTTCCCCGCTTTTCTGCTGCTGATTTTGGCTTCTTTTATCCACCCGCCTAAACCCTTTACTATTCAGGGCGTAGTGGAAGACGCCTGGCAACTACCCCTGGCCGGCGCGGAGATCCGCGTGGAGGGCGCCAAGACAAGCGTCCGCACCGATAAAAATGGCGCTTTTAAGCTTGAAAGCCGCGATTCCTGCCTCACTATTTCAATTACTCACGCCAATTACGAGCCGCTTGTGGGCCAGATAGCCTGTGCCGGCGCCACCAATCGCTTTGCCCTATTTGTGCCTGAGCCCAAAGCGGAAGAAGAAAAAGACATGGCGCTGATGGAAATCGTAGTCGCAGGCCAGGCAGCGCCATCCAGGGCTAACGCAAAAAAAAGCAAGCAGCCCGCAGGCGTCATGGCGCCTTACATTCCTTATTCTTCCGACGATGCCCCAGCCATGAATACCGAAAATTACGACGTAATTGTGGATAACCGCTTTTATGCCACTAACAAAGAACCACTGTCTACTTTTTCAATAGACGTCGACGCCGCTTCGTACAGCAACCTGCGCCGTTTTATCAGCAACGGCACCCTGCCTCCGAAAGACGCGGTTCGCATCGAAGAAATGATTAATTATTTTACTTATGAATACCCCGAACCCAAGGGCGATGTTCCTTTCGAAACCCTGTCGGAAATCGCCGCCTGCCCCTGGCAACCCAGTCACCAACTGCTGAAAGTGGCCCTGCAAGGCAAACGTATACCGACGGAAAATCTGCCCGCTTCGAATCTGGTTTTTCTCATCGACGTATCGGGTAGTATGGATGAACCCAATAAATTGCCCTTGCTCAAATCGTCGTTCAAATTATTGGTCGACCAACTCAGACCCCAGGATAAGGTGGCCGTTGTGGTGTACGCCGGCGCTGCCGGACTGGTACTGCCCCCCACTTCGGGCGCCGACAAACCTCGTATCAAAGAAGCCATTGAAGACCTGCGAGCCGGCGGCTCTACCGCAGGAGGTGAGGGCATCATTCTCGCCTACAAAACAGCCCGTGAGCACCTGGTGAAAGGCGGCAATAACCGCGTGATCCTCGCCACCGACGGCGATTTTAACGTAGGCGCCAGCAGCGACGCCGAGATGGTGCGCCTCATCGAAAAAGAACGCGAAAGCGGCGTTTTTCTTACTGTGCTGGGCTTTGGCATGGGCAATTACAAAGACAACAAGATGCAGCAACTGGCCGACAAAGGCAACGGCAACCACGCCTATATCGACAATTTGTCGGAAGCCCGCAAGGTGCTTGTCAATGAATTTGGAGGCACCTTGTTTACTATCGCCAAAGACGTCAAGATTCAGATCGAATTTAATCCCGCCCAGGTAAGAGGGTATCGACTGTTGGGCTACGAAAACAGGGTACTCGCCGCCGAAGATTTTAATGACGACAAAAAAGACGCCGGCGAATTGGGCTCTGGACATACGGTCACCGCACTGTACGAGATTATTCCCGCAGGGGTAAACAGCCCGTTCCTGGCTTCTGTCGACGACTTGAAGTACCAGCAAACGACGGTAAAGGAAAACCCATCGGCAAGTAAAGAATGGTGTACCATCAAATTGCGCTACAAACAACCTTCAGGTACGGAAAGCCGCCTGCTGGAACAGGTGGTTAAAAGCCAGAAGCAAGGATTTGACCAGGCCTCCGCGGATTTCCGCTGGGCAGCCTCCGTAGCCGCATTCGGCATGTTGTTGCGCGACTCTGAATACAAAGGCAGCGCCGACTACCGCAGTATGATCAGGTGGGCGCAGGCCGCCTCGGGTAAAGACACCGGCGGTTATCGCGCAGAATGTATCCGGATGATGGAAAATGCCGCTGCCATGGCAGGAAACCGGTAGAGACGAAATGCATTGCGTCTACGACAACGCCACAATCCGTTGATCGGCCACAGCGCTGATAGGCAGGAGGGAGGCGCCGTTCCATTCACCGAAAATGGAAAGGGGTCGCCCTCCGCTTAATGCCAATAGCGGCCAGTATCCCGCTTCCGAAGGCGCCAGCGGGATATGGCGATTTTGTGGGTCGACCAGCAGCCACTGCGACTGGTGAAACACCGGAACGACGCCATCGATTAAGGCAGGAAAGGCCGACAGCCAGGGATTTGCCGCCAACGCACCGGTATAGTTATCAAACAATGCTTCAAAATGGGCATTTCCTTCGGGAATTTGAAAGGGGGTATCGCTGAGGTGAAAGGTTTGTATCACTGCGCGTTGGGGGTACACAGCGGGATAAAAGGCCATAGTACCTTCGAGGGCCATGCCTGCCGGCCATTGCTGTTCAAAATCGTTGTTTCCCCATGCAAAATCCAGTAACAGGGCAAATTGCCCGCTTTGTTCGCCAACCAGCCAGGTGCGTCGCACACTGAGTTGGTCTTCGGCGTATTGGCGCCGGCCCAGAGATATCCACCGGTCGGCGAGTATATTTTCTCCGGCCGGAAGGTCTTCTTTTCGAATATTCACACCGGCGAAGCTGAGGAGCTCCTGTTGCATCGCGGACGGCAATTGGTCGTATTGGGAAAAAGCCCTGGCGAAGAGGTAGAGGTCGGCCAGTTCGTGCAATACCGTCCGGGGCCAGTTGTCGGCGCCGATTGCCGCATGGATAAGCCGTAGCCGGCGGGCTATACTGCCCATCTTGGCATCGACGAGCCGGGCGGCAAACCTATCCCATTCTTCGTGGCGCCCTTCGGCAGCGGCGAGGCCTTGTCCTATTTGTTGGTGCAGCCAGGTCAACAAATCAGCCGCGCCGGCCTGCATGGCTGCCAGTCTTTTATCGGAGGTAGCCACCTCGGGGGCGGCGGCGCTCGTTTTTCCGCGCTTGCGCTGCATGCGCGACAGCCAGGCGGATACCCATTCGGGGGCTTCCAGGCCGGTAGTAAACGCATCGCTTCCCTGGGCAGCCAGCAGCAATAGAGCCAACACGTGTTTGCAGGGTTTGCGCTTTACCGGGCAGGAGCAATAGAAAGCGGGAATGGCGGAAATGCGGGCAGCTACCAGATAAGGATCGCCGGGTGTGCGGAATTCACCCCACAATAAATCGTCAATGGCGCCGGGCGATTGCCAGCGACGGGCGTGCACCAGAGGGCGTGCCCGTTCCAGCGTGGCCGGGTCGGGCGCTAATTGCGCAATATCGCGGGTTGTCCACAGCATAAGGCGTGGGGGATAAAGGCCTATTCGTCGTCGTCGTCCTCCAGATCTTCTTCGCTGATGATGCCCAGGGCAACCATAGCTTTTTCGGAAGCGATTTGTTCGGCGCTTTTCTTATTGAAATCGTCGGCGGTAGCTACCTTTTTGCCATCTACCATAACGGCCACCTTAAAGCGGTCGCGTTTTTCAAACTTATAGCGGGCGAGTAATTTGTAGCTGATCGTTTGGCCGTTTTTCTGGCACCATTCCAGCAACTGGCTCTTGTAATTGTCGTCAAACGTTTCCAGGTCGTGTACGTTGATATATTGCCGCAACATGCGTCTGACCACAAAAGTTTTGGTCTTATGATAGCCGCATTCGAGGTAAAGAGCGCCTACCAGCGCTTCGACGGCGTTGCCGAGCATCGAACGGCTCAGGCGGGTATTGTTGTATTCGTTGAGCAGCACGTCGAGCCCCATCTTGTCGCCGATTTTATTGAGCGACTTTCGCTTGACGATCTTCGATCGCATC
>JAEUUQ010000416.1 GCA_016787505.1 Saprospiraceae bacterium
CAGTCGTACAGTCGTACAGTCGTACAGTCGTACAGTCGTACAGTCGTACAGTCGTACAGTCGTACAGTCGTACAGTCGTACAGTCGTACAGTCGTACAGTCGTACAGTCGTACAGTCTCATTGCTGCTTCCACGTCTTCATCGCAATAGAAAGGGAAATCGAGGGCGACTTGAGCGATACTGCGGTTTCGGCGAAAGAGGGTGCACTCCATTTCACCTTGGGGTTATTTGAAAAACCATAAGGTTCTGTCGGAATCCCCAGGGTATTGGCATCGAGGCGGCCATTGCCGTTGAGATCCTGAAATACGGCCACGGAGTAGCGCCCGTATGCCAGTGCAGATACCTCCAGCCCGTATTTATCTCCGCCCGAATATGGGAGCACCTTTTCGAAAACGCCGCCGCTTTTTTTCTTAAAAGTCGTTTCGTTTTGAAAAACGGCCACGTGTATATTGCCTCGTTTTTTTACATCGGCTTCAATGGAAATCACCAGACTCCCTGAATTATGTGAATACGGAAGGCCGGCGGTAGCGATTAGAAAAGCGAAGAGGTAGTGCATGTTGTCGGTTGTCGGTTATCCGTTCTCTGTTGTCGGTTATCCGTTCCTTATTTTTACGAGTTGTACTTAACAGAGAACAGAGAACAGAGAACAGAGAACAGAGAACAGAGAACAGAGAACAAAGTTCTACCCCACCAGCAAATTCTTCATATCTACGTATTTCAGCACAATCTCTTCGATGTGGTCGATATGTATGCGTTCTTGCAGCATGGTATCGCGTTCGCGAATGGTAACGGTATTGTCTTCGAGAGTCTGAAAATCGACGGTGACGCAGTAGGGCGTGCCGATAGCGTCCTGGCGGCGGTAGCGGCGTCCGATGGCGTCTTTTTCGTCGTATTGACAAAGGAACGACAGCTTGAGTTTGTTAAACACCTCGCGCGCCTTGGCCGGCAGCTCTTCTTTATTGCGCACCAGCGGTAGTACAGCGCATTTGACGGGCGCCAGCGCCGGGTGCAATTTGAGCACCACGCGCGAAGCGTCTTCGCCCTGCGCATCGGGAACGGTTTCTTCTACCAGGGCTTCACTGAGCATAGCGAGGAACATGCGGTCGCAGCCGATGGAGGTCTCTACTACGTACGGCACATAGCTCTCGTTGAGATCGGGATCGAAGTACTGCATTTTCTTGCCCGAGAGCGACTGGTGACTGCCCAGGTCGAAATCGGTGCGCGAGTGGATGCCCTCGAGTTCTTTGAATCCGAAGGGAAACTCGAATTGCACGTCAACGGCTGCATTGGCGTAGTGGGCCAGGTTGTCGTGGTCTTTAAAGCGCAGTTTGGAAGCGGGCGTACCTATAGCCAGGTGCCACTTCATGCGGGCTTCTTTCCAATATTCGTACCACTTGAGCTCTTCGCCGGGGCGCAGGAAAAACTGCATCTCCATTTGTTCGAATTCGCGCATGCGGAAAATAAATTGCCTGGCCACGATTTCATTGCGGAAAGCCTTGCCGATTTGGGCGATGCCGAAGGGGATTTTCTGGCGGGTGGTTTTTTGTACGTTTAAAAAATTGACAAAAATACCCTGAGCCGTTTCGGGCCGGAGATACAATTTGCCTTCCTCGCCTGCAATATTGCCCAATTGGGTAGAAAACATCAGGTTGAACTGGCGCACCTCCGTCCAGTTGCGCGAACCGGTATCTGGGTCGGCTATTTCGAGCTCGTCGATGAGATTTTTCAGGTCAACCAGGTCGCCCTGGCCCATAGAGGCGGCCAGGCGTAGCCTCACGGTTTCGTATTCCTCGCGGTATTTGACAACGCGTTCATTGGTGTCGCGGAAGAGCTCTTCGTTAAAAGATTCGCCAAAGCGCTTGCGGGCTTTTTCTACCTCTTTTTCGATTTTGTCTTCGAGTTTATCCATGTAACCCTCCACGAGCTGGTCGGCGCGGTAGCGCTTTTTGCTGTCCTTGTTGTCGATGAGGGGGTCGTTAAAAGCGTCAACGTGGCCCGAAGCTTTCCAGGTTTTGGGATGCATAAAAATAGCGGAGTCGATGCCCACTATGTTTTCGTGCATCTGTACCATGGCGCGCCACCAGTAATCCTTGATATTGTTTTTGAGTTCAACGCCGTATGGTCCATAGTCGTAAACAGCGCTCAAACCATCGTATATCTCGCTCGATTGATAAATAAATCCATATTCTTTACAGTGCGAAACAAGCTTCTTGAACAGATCGCCTTGTTGTGACATGTGCTGTGATTTTTCTACTCTTAAAAATGAAGGCGCAAATTTCGTAAAAAATTCTCAGCCAAATGACATTTTCCCTGATGCTTTTCCTACTGATGGGCTTCGCTTTTGGGTGTTTTTTCAGATATTGCGGCAAAAACCAGTATCCCTAATCAATAAATCCCATTCAACGTGGAACCTTCTATCTTGTTAGATATTCAGCAGCATGTGGCTGTAATAAGGCTCAACAGGCCTAAAGTGTACAATAGTTTTAACCGCGAAATGGCGCTTGCCTTGCAGGCTGCACTCGATACGTGCCGTGCTGACAAAGCGGTGCGCGCCATTTTGCTCACCGGCAACGGCAAGGCTTTTTCTGCAGGACAAGACCTCGCGGAGGTGGTGGCGGAAGACGGCCCTTCGATGTACGCTATTCTGGCCGAACACTATAACCCGGTCATCGAGCGCATCCGGCAAAATGAAAAACCGGTGATTTGTTCGGTCAACGGCGTGGCCGCCGGCGCCGGCGCCAACATCGCCTTATGCTGTGATATTACGATAGCCGCCGAATCGGCCTCTTTTTTGCAGGCTTTCAGCAAAATCGGACTGATACCCGATAGCGGCGGCACGTTTTTTCTGCCCCGCCTCATCGGTCTGCAACGCGCCACAGCCCTCATGATGCTGGCCGAACGCGTCAGCGCCGCCGATGCGGCCGCCATGGGCATGATCTACAAGGTTTTTCCAGATGAAGCCCTGGAAACGGAAGCGCTGAAAATGGCCGCCCAACTGGCCGCAATGCCCTCCCTGGGGCTGGCATACACCAAACACGTGCTCAACCAATCTTTGACCAATAACCTGTCGCAACAACTCAAAGCAGAAGAGGAATGGCAGGTGCGCGCCGGTCAGACGGAGGATTTCCAGGAAGGGGTGCAAGCCTTCCTGGAAAAGCGACCGCCGGTGTTTAAGTAGCGGTCAGACCGCTACCAAGGATTCCTCCCCGCTAGCGGTCTGACCGCTAGCGGGGAGCCTTGAGCAGCTTCGCCGACGATACCCGCTCGCCATCCGTGATTTGCACCACATAGACGCCGGCCGGAAGCCGGTTCACGTCGACGGTATGCATATTTTCGCCCGACTGAAAGTCCAGACGGCTTTGGTGCAATACCTGGCCGCCAAGTGATGTTATTCGAAGGAGGTATTCACCCGTCTGGTCGCTGTGCGCACGAAGAGTTAGAATGTTTTCAACCGGGTTGGGCGCTATTGCAAGCCGGCTTAACAAAGCTACCGGCGTAAACGTACTCACCGCAGCTCGCGTAATAACCAGCGGCGAACCTAGCGTGGCAGCGCCGTCGCCATTATTGCTTCCGTTGGCATTGGCTGCAATGCCTGCGGCGTAAAAGCGAACTTCGCCAGTATCGGGAGCAGTCCATTCGACAGTTAGGGTATTGCTCGGTCGCGGAGACGCGTGTTCTACGTACCTGCGATTGTTAATGACAATTCTGCGGAAGCCGGCAGGCGCCGAGCCAAATGTGCCAATGCTGTCATTGGCAGCGCCGCCCAGCGCAACAACTTGAAATCCATATCGGGGCGGCGTACCCGTTCCGGCGGTAAGGGTTACTTTCAAGTCATAACTTTCACCCGGTTCATATTGTGTAACTGGGTTGCCTTCATCCAGCAATTCTACAGAGATAGAAGGCGAAAAGGAACCCTGCGAATGGCATCCCGCCTGTCCGCAACTTCCCGTACTCAAAGGGGAGCCCGTGCGATCGGCGTCTTGTACGAGGCCGGGCCCCGCTGCGTTGTTGAGTAGAAAAAAAACAGCCAAAACGGCTATAAACAGCGTGTACACAAATTTCATAAGACTACAGGTTTTGGTGAATGATGTAAGCTTTAAATTGGTAAAAAACAATTCGGATTTTCTGACAATGAAGCGCCCATTACGTTTAACGCAGGTGCTCTTTTATTTGTCAGAAAATCCGAACAGATGGTTGTATATACAATAATTGCTTATTGCAAACACAAATATAAGAAGGGAAAAGCGGGTGAAGCGTCAACTACTGTACAAATAGCTATTTTTGGGATTTTTGCCGCGAACGCCTCTGAAATAGTTGTCGATGAAGGCCAAATCGGCGTCGACGTCGTCGGTAGGAAAAAAGGGAGCGCTGATGCCGATGATTTTGTGGCCGTAGTCAAACTTGCACAATAAAATAGGAACGTGGGCCCCTTTGGCGATGTAATAAAATCCGGTTTTCAGGGAGTTTACCTTGCGCCGGGTACCTTCGGGTGCGATACTTACTTTAAAGTGGTCTTTTTTATTAAAAATATCCACCACGCCCTCCACAAAATGGCTGCGCTTGCTGCGGTCGACCGGATAGCCGCCCAGCCATCTAAATATAACGCCCAAAGGAAATTTAAACAGGGAATCCTTGCCGATAAATTTGATATCCTCCCGCAGAGCGCTGCGTATTAGCAAACCCATAGGAAAATCCAGGTTAGAGGTATGCGGTACTACGGCGATTATGTATTTGGGAGGCAATGGGTATGTATCGATTTGTATCCGCCATCCCAATATTTTGAGAATCCAGGCACTTATCTTACTCCACATATGGGTCACATTTAAAAAAAATCAAGCTGGAATTGCAGCGATGTCAAAGCCGGCTTCTTCTACTGCTTCAATAACGGCTTCCATTGCCAGGTCGCCCTCTACGGTGAGTATTTTGTCGGGGTTTTGGGTATCCACCTCCCAATGCGAGATACCCTTTACTTCGTTGAGAAAACCCGTTACGCTGCGCACGCAATTGCCGCAGTTGATATTAGTTTTGAATTGGTATTTGTCCATGATGCCTTGAATTCGAATCCAAAAATAAAAAATCTCTCGTTCAATTTAACACTTCAAACAGGATTTGGTGCGCATAGATGTCTGGAAAGTTTTCGACATGCAGCCGGTAATAGTCGAGCAAATGCTGTAATAAATGACGCCGTTCTTCTCTTGTTAGCTTCAATTCGTGATGCGTTTCGGGTGAAGCATGCAACAAGTTGTGTAACAAAATGCTGTGTCGCTCGTCGAGGTAATACAGGTGAGATGGAATTTGGGATACAAAAAAACCCTCGCTCAGGTCAAAAAAAGGGGTTTGGCTGTTTGCTTCGCCACCGGGCAAAAAGCCCAGATAGGCGCTGAGTTCGAGCATAAAATACAGGTGTGCGTTGGCGATAGAATGCGTTGTTTGGTCAAGATGGCAAAAGTTGTCGTAGATAAAGGAGAACAAAGGCCTGTTTTCTTCTTCCTCGCGGATGGTTTTGCGAATAATTTCGGCCATAAACAAACCCACCGCCCCTTTTTTGACGTCAAAGGGTATAGTATGGTATACGTAAGCCGGCTGAATCTCCTTTACCCGGTTCAGGTCGCGATCCTCCCGCTCATAAGCTACCAGGTCGACCAGCGACATCACCTGTAGAACGCTCGGGGAAATGCGCGATTTGGCTTTTCGCACACTGTTAAAAATGTATTTGCGAAGCCCTTTGTCTTCCGTATATATATCGGCGATGATGCTCGATTCAGCGTATTTGAGGGTGCGAAAAACGATGCCCCGCGTTTTTAACAGCATATTAACAAAACTTTATTCTGTTTTGATCGTTTGATAATTGCAATTTGAAATTATATTTGTCCTTGCGTTAGTCGAGTAATACTGCACGATCATCAAAAAAAGATGCACAGGTGCAGCCATCGCGTCAACTTTGTGTCATTAAGTAAAAATCAGCAGGTACAAACTTAACGAAAATATCACCCAACATTAACCCCCAAGTAAATATAACACGATTGTTTTGTACCGATTATTGAACCCGACTCTGGCCATTGCTGTTTGCGGACAGCAAAAAAGAGCCTAAAAAATTTGAAGAATGAAACGCTTGTTCTTTTTTGTGCTTTGGTTATGCCTGTCATTTCCAACACTTCACAGTATGCAAATGTACCAGCAAACTATGCTACCCGATAGCACGCCCTGCTGCGATACACCCTCTACCGGCAATGATTCGTCAACAGCTACCAAACCTGCCGCACCCAAACCTGCCGCAGTAAAACGCGCAGAAGCCAACCTGGTGGGCAAGTGGGAGAATTCGCTATATCCTTTCGATGTAGTTACCGCAGATGCCAACGGTAAAACGAACTATCAGCAGGTTGAAAGAGCTTTCCTGCTCTTTTCTTTCCAGGCAGATGGCACGTATACCAAAAAGATGGGAGGCACTGATGTAGTATTAGTAGAAAATGGCTCCTGGTCGCTCTCCGACGACGGCCAAACCCTCTACTTGTACCCCGCCTCCGGCGAAAACCCTCAGATAGCCCGTATCAAACACCTGCAAATGGACGAACTCGTTATCGAGCACGCCCTGCAGTCTTCTTACGCCAATTTCTGTACCAAGCAGAAAGACTTTTTCTTTAGCAGAAGCTAAGGATTGCGGATTGCGGATTGCGGATTTCGGATTGCGGATTGCGGATTTGTCTTTGAAAAAATCCGAATTCCGAATTCCGAAATCCGAAATTGCACGATAAAGCTTAATTTGGGCGATTATTTATTTCAAACACACAGATCATGAAGAAATCACTCGCCCTGATTGTACTTTGTACAGCCTTCTTTCACATCGTGCAAGCCAAAGTAACCCTTTCCGGGGTAGTGGCTAATACCAAGCAGCAAACCAAACTGCAAATTTTTGAGGCCGACTTTGAGCGCTACAATCACACCAAACTCGCTGAAATCGACCTGGAATCCAACGGCGCTTTCCGCATAGAATTAGCCGTAGAAGCCGCTACTATTATTCGACTTGTTTACGTCAACCAGTATCTCCTGGTGCCGGTAAGCCCAGGCAATGATATAATCATCCAATTCGACGGCGGCAACAGCGACGGCATGTATACGGCCACAGGTAACGATGATATCAATGAATACCTTGCCTATAAAGCATTTCATCTCTTTTTGACCTCCGAACGTCTATCTGCTTTTGACAAGAAATACGAAGACCTTCTCGCCGAGCGCCGGAAAGCAAAAGAAAACATCAGCGACGAAGCCCAACTCAAGGCCATCGACGATAAGTATATGCCTATGCTGGAGGCGATCGAACAAGAATACGAGGTAGTCGAAAAAGAAGTCAACGGTGAAATTGCCGCTTACCTGAAAAACAATGTAGCCTCCCCTCTTGCACTTTATGCTACTATCGGCCATTGGGACGGCGCCAACTATCTCTCTGAATACCGCGAAATAACCCACCTCATGCGCCGGCGCCACCCCGACTCTCCTGTGATCCCAAAAATGCTTAGCAAAATACAACGCCTGGAGCAAAGCTCAGTAGGCGCCACCGCCCCCGAAATAGCCCAGGTAGATACCACGGGCAATATACTTAAGCTTTCTTCCCTTCGCGGTCAATACGTGCTGGTCGATTTTTGGGCAAGCTGGTGCGGCCCCTGCCGCAAGGAAAATCCCAATGTGGTTTCCAATTTCCAGAAATACAAAGACCAGGGTTTCACTGTTTTCGGCGTATCGCTCGACAAAGATCGCGACAAGTGGGCTAAAGCCATTGTAAAAGACCAACTGGACTGGCCGCAGGTGTCCGACCTCAAAGGCTGGCAATCAGAACCCGGCTACGACTACCACGTTAATTCTATACCGGCCCATGTGCTGCTTGACCGCAACGGCGTGATTATTGCCAAAAATTTGCGCGGCAAAGCCCTAAGCGATAAACTGAGCGAAATTTTTGGATATTAATGGGGGTGACAGGGTGACAAGGTGACAAGGTGACAGGGTGACAGGGTACCTTGTCACCTTGTCACCTCGTCACCCTGTCACCATATTAAAAAAAAAGCTAACTTTGTGGCCCAAACCGCGGACCGGCGCTTGCCGTCCGCACAAGCAATAAGCGCAATGATCAATATTACATTCCCTGACGGCAGGGTTAACCAATACGAAAGCGGCGTAACTGCTATGCAGGTCGCCTTGTCAATCAGCGAAGGCCTGGCCCGCAACGTACTCTCAGCCAAAGTAAACGGAGAAGTGTGGGACGCTTCGCGCCCTATCCACCAGGATGCCACGCTTCAACTGCTCACCTGGGATGACAAAGACGGCAAAGCCACTTTCTGGCACTCTTCCGCCCACCTCATGGCAGAAGCGCTTGAGGCTATAATCCCCGGCGTAAAATTTGGCGCAGGCCCGCCTATCGAAAACGGCTTTTATTACGACGTCGACCCCGGCGACCGCAAGCTCGGCGAAGACGATCTGGCCCGCATCGAGCAAAAAATGCTTGAACTGGCCCGCAATAAAAGCGATTATGTGCGCAGGGAGGTGCCCAAAGCCGAAGCCATAGCCTACTTCAAGGAAAAGGGCGACGAGTATAAACTCGAATTGCTCGAAGACCTCGAAGACGGCACGATTACTTTTTACCAACAGGGCAACTTTGTAGACCTCTGCCGCGGCCCCCATATCCCCAATACGGATAAAATCAAGGCTATCAAGCTGCTCAAAGTAGGCGGCGCCTACTGGCGCAACGATGAAACGCGCAACCAAATGACGCGTATCACCGGTATTACATTCCCCAAACAAAAAGAACTCGACGAATACCTCCACATGCTGGAGGAAGCCAAAAAACGCGACCACCGCAAACTTGGCGCCGAACTCGAGTTATTTATGTTTTCGGAACGCGTGGGCGCAGGTCTGCCCATCTGGCTGCCCAAAGGCACCCAGCTGCGCGAACGGCTAACTAATTTCCTTAAAGAAGAACAGGAAAAAAGAGGGTACAAACTCGTGATTACGCCCCATATCGGGCACAAAAATTTGTACGTAACCTCCGGCCACTACGAAAAATACGGTAAGGACAGCTTCCAGCCTATCCATACCCCGCGCGAAGGCGAGGAATTCCTGCTCAAGCCCATGAACTGCCCGCACCACTGTGAGATTTTTGCCAATCGCCCCCGCTCATACAAAGAACTGCCATTGCGCATCGCCGAATTCGGCACGGTGTACCGCTACGAGCAAAGCGGCGAATTACACGGCCTGTCGCGCGTGCGCGGCTTTACGCAGGACGATGCGCACATCTTCTGCATGCCCGAACAGGTGAAAGGAGAATTCCTCAACGTACTCGATCTGACGCGCACGGTGCTGTCCAAGATGGGCTTTGCCGAGTTTACCGCCCAGATTTCGCTTCGCGACCCCAACAACCCGTCGAAGTATATCGGCTCCGACGAGGTATGGAATATCGCCGAAGCGGCTATCATCGACGCCGCCAAGGAAGCCGATCTTTCGACGGTGACGGTTTATGGCGAGGCCGCCTTCTACGGCCCCAAACTCGACTTTATGGTCAAGGACGCCTTGGGCCGCTCCTGGCAACTCGGCACCATCCAGGTAGACTACAACCTGCCCAACCGCTTTGAACTGGAATACATCGGCCCCGACAACCAGGCGCACCGCCCTGTAATGATCCACCGCGCGCCTTTCGGCTCGATGGAGCGTTTTATCAGTATTATGATCGAAAATACAGCCGGTAAATTCCCGCTGTGGCTCACACCCGATCAATACGCCCTGCTTCCCATCAGCGAGAGATACGTAGATTATTGCAACGACATACAGCAGCAACTCGCCAAATTCGATATCCGCGGTTATGTTGACGATCGAAACGAAACTATAGGTCGCAAAATCCGCGATACGGAAATTAAGAAAGTACCCATCATGCTGATTGTAGGCGAAAAAGAAGCCGAAAGCAATGCCGTGTCGGTTCGCCTCCAGGGCGATGGCGACAAAGGCTCGATGGGTATCGAGTTGTTTGTGGAGTATTTTAAGAGTTTGTTGTAGGTTGTGGGTTGTGGGTTCTCCGTTCTCTGTTCTCCGTTGTCCGTTATCTGTTCATTATCTTTGCTTGTTAAACTTATCAGAGAACAGAGAACAGAGAACAGAGAACAGAGAACAGAGAACAGAGAACAGAGAACAGAGAACAGAGAACAGAGAACAGAGAACAGAGAACAGAGAACAGAGAACAGAGAACCGCTCCCCGGCATTTCGATGCCGTTTCCTATTTTATTGCCCAAACTGTGTTAAATTTTATTTAAGAGGGGGGCTTAATGCTTGATATATTTGCAGGTAAAATGTATTTTGCGGAGGAAAAACCGACAATTACATTTCATCATCCCGTTGAACGCTTAGCTTATGAAGCATACTTTACTCCTGTTAATCTTTTTTGCGCTCACTACGACTGCCTTTTCGCAGATCGCTTTCAATCCCAGAGCGGATATTAAAAGACCGGCCGACAAGCTTGA
>JAEUUQ010000521.1 GCA_016787505.1 Saprospiraceae bacterium
GTAGCCGCCAATATAAGGGAAAGACAAATGGTCATCAGGGGCGTTTTTATCGCCGCTGCCCTTGCATTGATATTCAAGGCTATGCATCTACAACTGATCGATACATCTTTCAAAGACAAGGCTGACATTGCCGCTATTGGCAGGTATGTTAAATACCCGGCCCGTGGTACTATTTACGATAGAAACGGCAATTTGCTGGTGTATAACAACCCGATGTACGACCTCATGGTCACTTACAACCAGCTCGACCCCCAAATGGATACGACCCGCTTTTGTACGCTCACGGGTATGACCAAAGAAGAATTTACCACTGCCCTTGCAAAAGACTGGAAGAGTGGGCGGTTCTCTAAGTCCGTACCTTTTGTGTTTAAAAGCAAAATCTCAGCCGACGATTTTGCCCGCTTTGAAGAAAGCCTTTACGAATTTCCCGGCTTCTTTGTGCAATTGCGCAATGCAAGGGGTTATCCGCACAAATTCGGCGCCCACGTGCTGGGCTACATCAGAGAGGTAAATAAACGCGAAATAGAAGGCTCCAACAACGAATACGCGCCCGGCGATTATATCGGCGCCAGCGGCCTCGAAAAGGAATACGAGGCTTATATCAAGGGCGAAAAAGGCGTGCAACTGATCCTCAAAGACAACCTCGGCCGGCAGGTCGGCTCTTTTAACGACGGAAACAGCGATACGCCCCCCGTGGCCGGCAAAGACCTGATTACTACGCTCGATCTCGACTTGCAGGCATATGGCGAAACGCTTATGGTGAATAAAATCGGCAGCATCGTAGCTATCGAGCCCCAAACCGGCGAAATCCTCGCCATGGTGAGCGCCCCCTATTACGACCCCAACCTGCTCACTATCGACAACCAGAACAGGAGCAAGTCTTTTACACAACTTAACAGCGACCCGCTGAAGCCCATGCTCGATCGCTCGATCCTGGCACAATATCCCCCCGGGTCTATCTTTAAACCGGTCGTCGCCCTGGTGGGCATGCAGGAAGGTACTCTTTCTCCCGACCGGGGCGTTTCGTGCGGCGGCGCTTATGTTTTTAATGGCCAACGGCTCACCGGATGCCACTCCCACCCCGGCTGCCATAACGTCGAAACTTCTATCCAGTATTCCTGTAATGCCTATTATGTCACTGTTTTCCGGGAATTAATCGACCGCTACGGCTATACCAACCCCCAAAAAGGCCTTGACGTGCTGAATACTTACCTCAACCGCTTCGGCCTGGGCTCTGCCCTCGGCGTGGATGTGCCTGGAGAACGCAACGGTTACTACCCTACATCCAAATATTATAACGATATCTACAAACGCGAACAGGGCCGCTGGAAATCTATCTGGGTACGGTCGCTGGGCATCGGCCAGGGCGAATTGCTGGTTACCAACCTTCAACTGGCTAACCTCGCCGCTATTATAGCCAACCGGGGTTACTACTACACGCCTCACCTGGTGAAAGAACTGCGCGATCTCCGCGGAAATGTGGAGCGCATCGCCGAATTCAAGGAAAAACGCGAGGTGGGTATCGAAAACAGGTATTTTACGCCCGTAGTCGACGGCATGGAAAAAGTAGTCATTTCAGGTACTGCCCGCTCGGCTTATATTTCCGATATTCCCATTTGTGGTAAAACCGGCACCGCCGAAAATAACCAGGGCTCGGGCAAGGACCACTCCGTTTTCTTCGCTTTTGCCCCCAAAGACAACCCCAGGATCGCTATAGCCGTTTATGTGGAAAACAGCGGCTGGGGCGGGTCTTATGCCGCGCCCATCGCCAGCCTGATGATTGAAAAATACCTTACCGGCACGATTCGCAAGGAAAGAGAATTCCTCCAAAAGCGCATGCTGGATGCCAACCTTATCCCGGCTAGCAAGCCATAGCCCATACAACTATGATTATTTCCGCTATCGTGGCCGTAGCCAAAAACGGCGTTATCGGCCACAATAACCAAATCCCCTGGTACCTGCCCGCCGACCTGAAGTATTTCAAACGCACTACGTTGGGCCACCACCTGATTATGGGTCGCAACTGCTTTGAATCTATCGGCAAACCCCTGCCTCAACGCACCAATATCGTCGTGTCCCGCGATCCTTTTTTTGCAGCTTCGGGTTGCCTCGTTACCCATTCCATCAAGGAAGCGCTCGATATTGCGCGCCAAAATGGAGAGTCAGAGGTTTTTATCATCGGCGGCGGCCAGATTTATCAGCAGAGTATGCCGTATTGGGACAAGATTTACCTTACGGAAGTAGAATTGATCGCGGAAGGCGATGTGTTTTTTCCTAATTTAGATGAGTCGGAATGGCGCCTGGTAAGTGTAGAAAAACACGACGCCGACGAAAAAAATGAGTTTAATTATTCTTTTAATGTGCTCGAACGTTTGCGGTAGCTGATAAAAAACTCCGCGACTAAAAACAGCAACGCCAGTCCCACAAAATATTGGAAGTAACTTTCGTATTCGCTAAATGCCCTGGCTTCGTATTCCCTTTTTTCAATTCGGTCGATGCGCTCAGTCAACGCAGCTATCACGGCATCTGTGCCTGCCGACAAGTCAAAATAGGCCCCGCCTCCCTTTTCTGCCACGTCTTTTAATGTAGCCGCCTCGAGCCTACTGCGCACTGGATTGCCGGTTTGATCGCGCAAATAGTCTTCTCCTGTCACCCGCTGTATCGGTATGAATTCTCCATCAGAGGTGCCCACACCAATTGTAAAAATGATGATGCCGTCATCTTTTGCCCGGGATGCCATCTCACCTGCCGCCCCCACGTGATCTTCCCCGTCGGAAAGGATCACCAATGCCTTGTGCCGCTCATTGTCTTCGGGGAAAGCCTTTTGCACAAGATCTATGGCTTCGCCGATAGCAGTGCCCTGCGAGGCTACCATATCGGTACTTGCACTATTGAGAAACAAGTACGCAAAAGAATAATCGGTGGTTAAGGGCACCTGAATTTGGGCGTTACAGGCAAAAGCAATGATCCCCACTTGCTCGCCCTTTAGCCGTTCTAATAGCTCTCCGGCAAAATGCTGCGCCCTGGCAAGCCTGCTCGGTTGCAGATCTTGTGCCAGCATGCTGCGCGATAAGTCGATTGCCAAAAAAATGTCAATGCCTCTGCGTTTTACTTTTTCCCGTTTTACACCCCACTGGGGGTTGGCCAGTGCAATGGTAAGCAAGGCCGTCGCAAATAGCAATAACCCAACTTTGGCAAATACCCGAAATTGCGAAAGGCCCGGCATCAATCTGCCCACAAGTTCGGGATTGCCAAAACGCGCTATCGCCCTGCGCTTCCACCTTAGCGCCCACAAAAAGACAAGCGCTACAACGGGCAGAGCCAGAAGTAAATAAAAGTAGTCGGTATGTTCGAATCTAAACAAGCGATCTGATTTTTTCCGTTTCCCTACGGTATGTTTCGCAACCACCCGTAGCGCAACAGCAATTCGAGTAATATGCAAATAAAAGCCCCGAATGCAAAGGCATAAAACTCCTCGCTATAACGCCGGAAAGACGTTACGTCCATCTCCGTTTTTTCCAGCCGGTCAATTTCACTGTAAATTTGAGCGAGGTCTTCTGCCGTCGTGGCCCGGTAATACTTGCCGCCGGTAAGGTCGGCCACTTTGCGCAACAGTTCTTCGTCAATCTCTACCCTGGCCACTCCATACATGTACTCGCCGTCGCTGCGCCTGCTCACCGGCGTGAGCGCCTCGCCCGTAGTGCCGATACCTATGGTGTATACTTTCACCCCAAATTCGCGGGCTACCTGGGCAGCTAGTTCGGGCGACTGGTAGCCGGCATTGTTCACACCGTCGGTGAGCAAGATGGCCGTTTTACTTTTAGCTTTTTCGTCTTTTAAGCGATTCACCGCAGTTGCCAGGCCCATGCCTATGGCGGTTCCGTCTTCGAGCAGGCCGCATTCCAGGTTTACCAAATATTCTTTTACCACTCGATGGTCGGTTGTAAGCGGACATTGGGTATACGCTTCGCCTGCAAATACTGCCAGCCCGATGCGGTCGTAAGGCCTTTTATCCACAAAATCGGCGGCTACTGTTTTACTCACCTCAAGCCTGTTGGGCTCAAAATCGCGGGCCAACATGCTGCTCGACAAGTCCATTACCAGCATAATATCGATGCCCTCGGCTTTTACGTTTTCCAGTTTCAGCGTCTTTTGGGGGCGAGCCAGCGCAATGACCAACAGCACAAAAGCCAGTCCTCTTAACAAAGGCAGCCAGGCGATGAGGCGGCTGCGCAGGGTATTGTAATTTCCGGCAGTCTGCAGGCTGGATAAACGCATGGCAACGTTCTGCCGCTTGTGCTGCCGTACATACCACCTGGCAAATAAGGGCAACAGCAATAGCAACAACAGAAAGTACGGATGTAAAAACCGAATATGATCGATAAAAAGCAACATCATGGTTTTGTTGTATCGCCGTCTTCAGGCGTGGTCAGGGGTTGGGTAGCCAGCACAAATTGGCGTACGTTTTCCCAATGCCGGTCGTGCGCGTCTTCTTCCGGCGTCGCTTTGGCAAATTTAACCAAATCAGCCGCATACAACAAACGGGTAGTGGCCGCCTTCTTTTCTTCATCTACGGGAAGCGGGCCAAGGCTATCCACGATCTCGTCACTGGTAGATTCAAGGGCTTTTAGGTGAAAGCGATGCTCCAGGTATTCGCGAATGATATAGGTGAGCCTGCTGTAATACGCTTTGAGCTCTCCTTTTTGCCACAAAGCCTCGGCACGCAACTCGTCGAGTTTCTGAATGGCTATTTCGTGAGGGGGGAGCTTGGGTACGGCTCGCTTGTATATTTCCAGCTCTTTGCGCGGTTTTCTAAACACAAAATATAATAGAATGCCCAAAACAAGTAAACCCAGGCCCAAAGCCATAAATGGCGCCCAGTCGCTCAGGTTTTGGGGCTCCGCAATGATATGTTTTATAGGCTGCAGCTGAGTAGAATCATTTGCGATAGGCACTGTTTTAACTTCCAGCACCAGACTATCTGTATAAACCGAATCGGCCTGACCGCCAACGGCGCTGCTGAACAGCAAGGCCGGAATGGTATAGACGCCCGCCTCAAAAGAGGTGATCACTACCTCCTGGTCTATCTGTCCCGGCGTGGCGCTTACCGGAGGGGTGACTTTTAGTACTTCAATCCCTTTTACCGTATCCAGCACTGAAAAATCGAAGCCGCGCACCTGGCTTTCACTGTGAAAACCAGCGTGCAACCTCAGCGTCACCTGGTCGCCGATAAGTATGGAAGGATTATGTAGTTCGGCCTTCGCACTGGATTGTGCAGCAGCCGGTTGCAGCAAAAAGACAGCCAGGCAGCCCACCATCCATTTCACGATGCTGCATTGCTTCATGGCCGTATCCGTTTTTGAAAAAATTTCAACAGCGCGTTGACATACGATTCATTGGTGCTGATGGAGAGTATGTCGGCGCCCGTTTTAAGAAAAACGGTGCGGCAATAGGCGCTGAATTCGAGATAATTCCGGGCGTACTGCTTGCGCACCCTGGCCGATGATGTATCTATCCAGCGCCATTCGCCGGTTTCGGCGTCTTCGGCGTAGATCAGGCCGACATCGGGCAGTTCGCGCTCGCGGGGGTCGGTCAATTGTACGCCTACGAGGTCGTGCCGCTGACTGGCGATGCGAAGAGGTACTTCGTACGATTTGGTCATGAAGTCGGACAGCAAAAAGCAGATGCTCCGCTTCTTGATCGCATTGTTGAAATACTCCAGCGCCACGGCGATATTGGTACCCGATCCTTTAGGTTCAAAGTCGATCAACTCCCGAATAATGCGCAGGATATGTTGCTTGCCCTTTTTAGGTGGGATAAATAACTCGATCCGGTCGGAAAAAAACAGCACGCCAACCTTGTCGTTATTGTTGATAGCTGAAAAGGCAATGACGGCGCAGATTTCCGCCAGGATTTCCTGTTTAACCTGGCTGACGGCGCCAAACGACAAGGAGCGGCTCATATCAACCAGCAGCATCACCGTGAGTTCGCGTTCTTCCTCGAAGACCTTCACGTAGGGCTCTCCTGTGCGGGCGGTCACGTTCCAGTCGATATTGCGCACATCGTCGCCGTACTGGTAGCTGCGCACCTCGCTAAACGACATACCCCTGCCCTTAAACGCGCTGTGGTATTCGCCTGAAAACAGGTGTTTACTCAGCCCGCGCGTTTTGATCTCAATTTTCCTGACCTTCTTGAGCAGTTCGCTGGTCTCCATCTCCGGTATATGCGTTAGGGCACTTCTACCACATTCAATATTTTGTCGATAATATCCTCGCAGGTGACGTTTTCGGCTTCCGCCTCGTAGGTGAGGCCGATGCGGTGTCGCAGCACGTCGTGGCATATCTGGCGCACATCCTCGGGTATCACATAACCCCGGCGCTTGAGGAAAGCCTGCGCCTTGGCCGCCAGGGCCAGGTTGATGCTGGCGCGCGGCGAACCGCCGTATTGGATCAACGGCTGCAGGTTGCGCAGTTGGTAGTCGGCCGGATTACGGGTAGCAAACACGATATCGATAATATAGCGCTCGATCTTTTCGTCCATATACACCTTGCGCACCGATTCACGGGCTTTGATGATATCGGAGGGGTGCACCACGGGCGAAACCTGGCCGTAGTCGTCGCCAATCAAATTACGACGTATAATCTCGCGTTCTTCGTCTTTGCTGGGGTAGCCGATTTTCACCTTCAGCATAAAGCGGTCCACCTGTGCTTCGGGCAGTGGGTAGGTACCTTCCTGCTCGATAGGGTTCTGGGTGGCCAGTACCAGGAAAGGCTCCTGCAGCAGGAAGGTTTCGTTGCCAATAGTCACCTGGCGTTCCTGCATTGCCTCCAGCAGGGCGCTCTGTACTTTGGCCGGGGCGCGGTTGATCTCGTCTGCCAAAATAAAATTGGCAAAGATGGGCCCCTTTCTTACAGAGAACTCATTTTGGCTGGGATTGAATATCATCGTACCGATAATATCGGCGGGCAGCAGGTCGGGGGTAAACTGGATGCGGCTAAAATTGGCATGTATCGCCTTGGCCAGCGTTTTGATAGCCAGCGTTTTCGCCAATCCGGGCAGGCCTTCCAGCAGCACGTGCCCTTTGGTGAGCAGTCCGATCATTAGCCGATCGATCATGTATTGCTGTCCCACGATCACCTTTGCGGTTTCCGCGTTCAGTCGCTCCACAAAAGCGCTATCGATATAGATCTGTTGATTGAGGAGTTCTATGTCTATTGAATGCATACGCAGTACGGGTTGTAAATTGGTCTTTCAAGCTATTGAACGCCAAAACATTAATAATTGGGTTTGCAAATTTCAAAAATTTTTATTTGTTGGAGGGATTTTTTTTGAAGGGAGGGACGAGGAGGCGAGGGGGCGAGATTTGATGGGGTTGGGTTGTAGTTTTGAGGATTTTGCTTATAGCAGCCTGGATCAGGTGCAATACCAGGAAACGTTTGATGTTGGGAAGATTTTGAAGAAAAAGTAGTATTTTTAATCTTTAGTTTTCTATTCATGAATTAACACATCGTCAAAAAATTACGCTTTGCTATAACATGAAATCCGAAGAGATATATCAAAAACTGAAAGAACAATACTCCGATCAGGAAATAGCCGATTCGATGTTGATTCCCGCAGACCTGACGGAGAAAGAGAAGCAAACACTGGCTGAAGAAATGAAGGCAATCAGGATGCAGAAATTGCGGGAAATGACCGAAGAAGACCGAATTCTATCAGATGTAATGAGATTGAGGTTTCAAATAGAATCCTATATTGCGGAAAACGGGTTTTCTTTCCAGCAGACCTAGTAAAAAATCCACTGAGAGCATGAGAGAACAGACAATGCAACGCGCTATACTATTTATTCTCATACTATTGACAACTGCGGCCCTACAAGCGCAACCTGACGCTGAAGATGCCATCCGCCGGTTGAAAAACGGCGCGCTTATCATGCGCCTTCCCGCTTACGCCCAGAAAATAGCTGCATTAGAAGAAATTATCGCCACAAACAATGACCAATCCGCTGTGCGTCGATCCAAAAAGTTACTGGCCAAAACTCAAAAGGAAGCCCGGGAGGAAAATCTGCGCATTATTAGGTCATTCCGCAAATTCTATAACTTTTCTACTGTTTATTTCACCTATGATACGAGTATCACCAAATTAAGAAGCGGCGACTACCTGGGTATATTCCTCAACGACGACTTAAGCCCTGCCCCCCAAATAAGCCTGCCCAATGGCAATTTCCTGCTCGTACATATCGGCTATACCGACCCGGCTACTACCCAACGGTCGGAAGCATTGATCCTGACCGACCTTTCCTTAACGCAAATAGCGGCGCCTTTCCCCTCTGCCATTAGATACAACGCTCAAAGTGTAATGCTGGGGTTAAACAAAGAATCTACCCGCCAAAAGCAAATTAAGTCGCTGAATACACGGTTGACTAGGTTTTATAACGGGATTGAGTCCAGGAAGTAGTGCAATGATCACCACCACGGTCCCTTTCTACTTCATCACCCCCGGCAAATTATCGGCCGTAGTCAACTTCCCACGCTGGTGGAGGGTGTACTGAAAACCGGGCAGAATGGCGGCAGCACCCGTGGCCCCCGTTTTGTCGATGGCGACGAAGCCCACCTGGATTTCTTCTTTTCTTACTTCCGGGTATTTGTCGATGATGCGCTGGATGGCAGCTTCGCAAGCCTCCTGGGGCGACTTGCCCTGGCGCATGAATTCTACGATGAGAAAAGAGCCGAGGGTTTTGAGTACCAGCTCGCCGAGGCCGGTGCCCACGGCGCCGCCGACTTCGTTATCTACAAAAAGCCCTGCGCCAATGATGGGCGAATCGCCCACGCGGCCGTGCATTTTGTAGGCCATTCCGCTCGTGGTGCAGGCGCCGGAGATGTTGCCATTTTTGTCTATGGCCAGCAGACCGATAGTGTCGTGGCGCTCTATGTTGACCACCGGCTTGTATTGTTCTGTTTCCAACCATTTTTTCCAGGCCGCCTCGGCTTCGGGCGTGAGCAGATTGATTCGCTCAAAACCGTTTTCGAGGGCAAATTGGAGGGCGCCGTCGCCGCTCAATATGACATGGGGCGTCGTTTCCATTACTTTGCGCGCCACCGAGACCGGATGTTTGATATCCTGGAGAAAGGTCACGCTGCCGGCACGGCCCTGGTGGTCCATTATGCAGGCATCGAGGGTGACAAAGCCGTCGCGGTCGGGCAGGCCGCCGTAACCCACGGTCATATTCTTAGGGTCGGCTTCTTCTACGCGGGCGCCGGCTTCCACGGCATCGAGGGCGCTGCCTGTCTGCTGAAGGGTCTCCGCAGCTTTAGTCACGGCCGCCTCAGTTTTCCAGGTGGCGATCACGGCAGGCAGGTCAGCGGGGTCGGCTTTTTTGCGGCCCTTATTTCCTACTGATCCGGGGTCTGTACTACATCCCGATAATCCTCCTCCTATTACTAAGGAAGAAATGAAAGCCTGGGTGAAAAAACGGCGGCGAGTGGGCATGTTATGAAGGTGTATGAGGGGTGATGAGGGGTGATGAGGGTGTATAATTTACTTACGTAACCCCTCATAACCCCTCATAACCCTTTCGTAATCTATTTTGCAAAAGTCAACTTGCTAGCCATAGCCGTTACCAGGCATACGGTCACATTTTTTTCGCCGCTCCAAGTATCCGGGCTGGCTACGTATTTGCCGTCCTGATAGGTATGCACAGTAAACGGCCCCTCGGCAACTTGCGTAATCAAGTTAAACCACCCATTTGTCTTATCTTCAAGTACGCTTACAGGAAAGACGACCTGCCCGAGATCGGCAAGGATAGAGAATGTGCCGTCTGCCTGGGGGCTCAACACGAGGGAGCGGCACATGCCGTCTTTGCAGAATTTTGGGCCGGTAAGTGCAACCACAAACTCCAGACTTCTATCGCCGTTGAGGTCGATAGTATTGTAGGCATATTTTGAATCGTCGCCTTTTGCGTCTTTTGCAAATACGCGCAGAAAAGCGGCAAGCTGCGGATTTTCAGTCGTAGGTGCGTCAGCCATGCCTTTGCCAATCAAACGAGGCGCTTTTTCATTAAATTTCTTGGGATCTGCAGGTTCGTACCGCGGCCCCTCCGGATCTGTGCTGTTCGTACTGGAACTAACCGATATGCCTGTGGAATCAGCACCGCTACCGGTAGTATCGGCGCCGGCATCGCCCGCGTCTCTTTTACAACCAATAAATAGAACCCCCGAAAGCAGGAGTATAAAAAGGATGTTGCGTTTCATGGATTTATAGTTTATAAATGTTAGACAATGAGGTTGTTGAAAAAGAAGCGTGAAGTTATACTTTCTGCCCTGAATTGGGAATATTTATAAGCCCAAAATTCGCGAAAGACCTCCATCTCCCTCATAATTGACGGCCAAGGTTAAGCGTTTAAATAAAACACTCAATCCTTTTTTGTCCTATTTTTGCAGTAAACAGATCATCTCTAATCGAATAAAAAATTGTGGCTGAATGAAAAAGTTAGTGTCGTTGTGTATTCTTTTTGCTTTTGCTGCTCTCCGCCTTTCGGCGCAATGCGACCTGGCTGTCGATGTGGTGGACGATTTTGACAGCACCCGCTTGATAAGCGCCAAAGCCGTGAATATCGGCTATATGATTCCCAGTAAATTTGAGACGCTGGATGGACCGAAATTGATCGAGGAAGGCAAATTGCTGTTTAGTTATACTGAAAACGACAGCATTAACTGCTTTTTCATCACGCTGGCGATAGCCGAATACAACTACGAGTATATCGACGTGGGGTTCAATGTGCTGCTCAAACTGTCCAACGGTGAAGTAATCGGCTTGTATAATGTGCCGGATAGCGGCACTTTCGACAAGAAAACCAATATGCGCCTGTATCAGCATACCTGCGTGGCATCGCTCGATCTGTTTAGCAAACTCGTTTTTTATAATATCGAAAAAATTCGAATCGAATATAAAAAGCAACGCCGCACGATCACCTTATCGGGGAAGCAACAAGCTGAGGTCAAACAAGCTATTCAATGTGTAGGGGAACGCTTGGGTATGTTTCCGGTAAAACCGTAGAGACAGATGATCGTTTGTCTTTACTCTTGCACGTATACCCGCCGCACGCGGGGCGATATGCCGGTAAGCACTTCATAGGGAATGGTCTGCAAAGCCGTTGCCAGTTCTTCTACTTTTGGTTCTTGTCCAAAAATAACAACTTCATCGCCTTCCTGAGCCTGGGGGATATGGGTCACATCCACCATGCACATATCCATACATACTCCGCCTACGATGGGCGCTCGCCTGCCGCACACCGACACACTAAATCGCTGATTGCCGGCCAGGCGCAATAAGCCGTCTGCATAACCTATACTAATGGTGGCAATGCGGGTAGGCGCCGATATAATTCCCCTCCGGCCATACCCCACCGTTTCACCGGGCGCCAGCGTTTTTATCTGTGAAATCGATGCTTTTAGCGTAAGAACTGTCTTGAGCCGGGCCTGCATCATTGGGTTAGCATCGATACCGTACAAGCCTATGCCCACCCGCACCATGTCCATCTGGTAGTCGGCAAACCGGGAGATTCCGCTGGTATTCAAAATGTGGCGCAGCGGCTTGTATCCTATGCTATCGCAAAGCCATTGGCAATACGATTCGAAAGTGTTGATCTGAGCTAGCGTAAAGGCGTCGTGCTCGGGCGCTTCGCTGGCTGCCAGGTGAGAAAACATGGATTGGACGCGCAAATGCGGATTTGACTGCAACAGCGCAGCCAATTCTTCAAAATGCGAAGGCTCGAATCCGAGGCGGTGCATACCTGTGTCAAATTTGACGTGAATGGGCAGCGGCGTCTCGCGCTCGGGTACATAACGGGCTAGTTGCTTTAATTGCCCTAGACTATATACTTCCGGCTCCAGATTATATCTCAGCAGGCTGTCGAAGGCTTCTTCTTCCGGGTTTAGCACCATTATCGGCAACTGTATGCCACCCTGGCGAAGTTCGGCGCCTTCGTCAGTATAAGCTACGGTGAGATAGTCCACTTTATGGAATTCGAGCAGGCGCGCTACCTCTACGCTGCCACTGCCGTAGGCCGCCGCTTTGACCATAGCCATCAGCCTGGTGCCGGGGCGCAACAAGCAGTGGTAGGCATTGAGGTTGTGGGCCATGGCATTGAGGTCTACCTCGAGTGTAGTGCGATGTACTTTGCGCGAAAGGCGGGCTGCAATGCGTTCAAAAGCAAATTTCCTGGCGCCTTTGAGCAAAATAAACTCCTGCCGAAATGACAGCGTATCCATCGCCTCTATGAATTCTTCTGTAGAAGCAAAAAAGGAGGCTTCGATTTGGGGAGGTATAAACAATTTGACGTGGGCAACCAAGTAACCAATGCCGATAAACCGGTTTACTTTTTGCGCTTTGAGCAATTGCGCTACCTCGGCATATAACTGGGCGGGGTCTTGTCCGCTCTGCAAAATATCGCTCAGAATAAGCGTCCGCTTCTGCTTACCGCTTTGCTGCGCCAAAAATTGCAACGCAATAGCCAGAGAGGTCAAATCGGAATTATAACTATCATTTATCAGAGTGGCGCCGTTGATGCCCTCTTTTAACTCAAGACGCATGGCCACAGGCTCCAATTGGCGCATGCGCGCTTCGATTACCGGCTGTGGAATTCCCAACCACAACATGACGGCCCAACAATGAATGGCGTTTTCTATGGAGGCGGGATCGGCAAAGGGAATGGCAATACGCACCGATTGCCCTCCGTAATTGGCTTCTATCCGGGCTTCGTGTTTATCTCCTGTATTGACCTGCATGATGCGTAGGTCGGCATCCTGGTGGCGCGACCAGGAAAAGGTGCGTTTTTTCAACTGTTGCATGTGCCGATCCACCAATTCGTTGTCCCGGCAATACACCACAACCTCGGCGTATTGAAAAAGATCGAGTTTTTGAACTAGTTTTTCCTCGATGGATGCAAATCCCTCGCTATGCGCTTCGCCAATATTGGTAAAAACGCCCAGGCTGCACCGAATAATGGGCGCTAGTTTTTTCATTTCGCCTACCCGCGAAATACCCGCTTCAAAGATGCCCAACTGGTGTTCTTCACTGATCTGCCAGACCGACAAGGGTACGCCCATCTGCGAATTATAACTGCGCGGACTGCGCACTATGCGGAAGGATTCGTGCAGCAATTGGTACAGCCATTCTTTAATGATGGTTTTACCGTTGCTGCCTGTAATGCCGATGACGGGCAGATCAAATTGGCTGCGGTGGTGGGAAGCCAGCAATTGCAGGGCATCGAGCGTATCAGCCACCCGTAAGATGGCTGCCCCGGGATAGGCTTCCGGGTTAACTTCTTCCGATACGACAAAACAGCGCACGCCGGCGGCGTATAATTCTGCCAAAAACCTGTGCCCATTATGCCGCTGACCGCTTAGCGCAAAAAACACCGCACTATCTGGAAACATCACATGGCGACTATCAGTGAGCAGGTGGGTGATTTTTCTTCCCGCCGGGGCTGTCTGTAACACCTCCGCGCCAAGTATTTGGGCGATAGTTTCGGTTGTATAATTCATAAATCAAAGCCGATATCGCGTCGATAGTATTTGCCTTCAAATTGGATCTGTTGCGCTTTTCCGTTGCTTTTTGCAAGAGCCTCTCGGAAAGTCTCCCCGTAAGAGGTGATGGCCAGCACCCTGCCTCCGTTGCTAACGAGTTCGCCTGCATCATTCAGCCGGGTGCCCGAGTGAAATACAAGGCTTTCTCCATCGCCTTCAAGCCCGGAAATGGGTCTGCCTTTTTCGTAATCGCCGGGATACCCTCCTGAAACCAGAATTACAGTAGATGCGGCACGCGGGTCTTCTTCGATTACCGTCTCTGAAAGCCGCCCCTCCGCAAGCGCGTGAAATAGCGCAAGCAGGTCGTTTTGCAAGCGGGGCAAAACGGCTTCCGTTTCGGGGTCGCCAAGACGGCAGTTGTATTCTATCACGTAAGGATTGCCTTCTACCAGTATCAATCCCGCAAAAACGAACCCCTCGTAGGCAAATCCCCGCTTCCCTATTCCTTCGATGGTGGGTTTGATGATCTGCTCTTCTACTTTTGCCATCAACGAGGCATCAACAAAAGGCACGGGCGACACGGCGCCCATGCCCCCGGTATTTAATCCAGTATCGCCTTCACCTATTCGCTTGTAATCTTTGGCCACCGGCAGAATTTTGTAGTCTTTGCCATCGGTAAGCACAAAAACCGAAAACTCGATGCCTTTCAGAAATTGTTCCACAACCACCCTGCTGCCTGCACTCCCGAATTTTCCGCCCAACATGGCGTTGAATTCTGTCACTGCTTCATCTACTGTTTGACAGATGAGCACGCCTTTCCCGGCGGCCAGTCCGTCGGCTTTGAGTACGATCGGCGGCGTTTGGCGGCTGATATAGTCGATACCTTCTGCCAGGTTATCTACCGTAAATTCGCGGAAAGCTGCGGTGGGAATGCCGAATTCCTGCATGAATGCCTTGGCAAAAGCTTTGCTTCCCTCTAGCATAGCCCCTTGTTGGGAAGGGCCTATCACCGGAATATGCCCCAACGAATCGTGGTTTTTAAAATAATCATAAATGCCGTTGACCAAGGGCTCTTCGGGTCCGACGACGATCATATCAATGTGTTCGCGGCTCACCAATTGCGCGACGGCTTCAAAGTCGTTGGGATTTACCGTCACATTAATGCCAAGCGAAGCCGTACCTGCATTGCCGGGGGCAATAAAAAGCGATGAACAAAGGGGACTTTGGCTTATTTTCCAGGCCAAGGCGTGTTCCCGGCCGCCGCTTCCAAGCAACAGGACATTCATAATGTATATTTTGACGACAAAGGTAGCCGTTCTAAAGCTAACTTCTTCGATAGAAGTCACTATCTTGACCAAAGA
>JAEUUQ010000421.1 GCA_016787505.1 Saprospiraceae bacterium
GTCGCAATTCTGCTTTCGCCGAAGAATGGTTTAGGAGGCGTGTGACTTATAATATATTATTCCAACATTTTCAATGAACTACACAGCAAAATATTCTTAAACCGTGTAAACGTTTTGTTTTTACATAAAAATGCTTGTCAAGCCTTATACGCGTATTCAACGAACTGGTTGCAAGATATGGCGTTTTTATGGTAAAGACCAATGCAACAATATGTATTCGGCATGTTTTTGTGGCAAATACCTTGCCGCCCCCCCCCGTCATTCACTTCACCCACTCAAAATTGGTCTTCAGCTCGGCAAACATTTTTTTCCAGTAATATTCAATATGCTGGTATTTGCCGCCCTGCATAGCATCGGCAGGTGGCCACACTTCAATGCGCAGACCGGCAAAAATGCCGGCATTGACATCCAAATTTTGCTTGATCCATTTCAAATCAGCTACTGCAAGTTGCTCGGCTTCTGCTTTGTCTTTTGGGGCTTTTACGTGAAAATCCCGACGGCCTTTGCCCGGCATAGATTCCATCATGTCGCTGAGAAATACGACTTTTCGGTCTGCATTTTGACGTTTAGCGTAGTGGTTGCTGATCAATTGCAAGGCGCCCCAGACGTCTGTTTTTGAACGGGAAGAGCCTTCATTTTTTTTCTCAATATGCTTTTTTATCGCCTGAAAAACCTCATCCTGTTTTACTAATTTTTCTTTTTTGTAATTATTTGTCAACACCTTGGCTTTTAACTGTCCCTTGTCCGCCACATCCGGTGCAGAGAGTGGAAAAGCGCTTTCAAAAAAGGAGCCGGCGCCAAGGGTGTTGCCGTGAATATAAAACCCTTTCAGTGAAGAATTTTTGCTATCATACCGCTCTTTGACCAATTTGTCCAATTTAGCGTTATAAGTCGCTTGGGTTTCTTTATTCAAAGCTGCACTTTGTGTCTTATCGACAAATATTAAGGTGTCTTTTACTTTGGGCGGATGAATAACAAAACTTGTCGCGAATACTAATACACCTATTGTGCAAGCAATTGTTGAGATTAATTTAATGCTGCCCATTGTATGCTTGTTTTTTTGTTAAATTATAACTGATCAATTTGCGGAGGCGTTCGTGCAAATAACGCCCGGGGTTCATCTCAACTGTGAGGTGATCAGAAGTTTGGCCTGCTGAGGCGAAATTATCTGCAATGTCTATCGGTTCAAAAATAGGCTTACCGGCTAAATCGTATTTTTCGCCTCTCGAACGCCCCTCCTCGTACCAGGCCCGATCTGCCATTTCCTGGTATTTGAAAATGTGTTCTATTTCCTGTAATTCCTGTTCTTTCAACTCTTCCAACTTGCTGCGCAGCACTTGCATATCGGGTAAGCGGTTCAAGGACAAGGCGGCAGTTCTATAGGCCGCATTTTTTGCCGTCCATTCCTCGCGCAATAATTGGAGGTTTTCCGCCAGTTTTTTGAGCGCTTCTGTCTGCTCTTTAATTTTGCGGGACATCCTCCTCTTTTTGAATTCTAAGTTAAATACAGGAAGTCCTATACTGAAACAAATAGCGCCGGCTAATGCAAAAACAATGCTCAGAAGCGTGTAAACTGTTAACATAGCAGGATGGCCGATTAAGTCTGCGAGTTGCTGTGCAGAAATTTCTGAACTCTCATCCAAAAATTTCATTTTATTTGCTTCTGCAATATTTCGATAATACCCCAAGAATCCCAATGCAGTGAGTGCCAATACCGAAAATACAGCCAATAAGCTCTTCATCAAAAATTTCCGCCTGCCTTGTAAATAAGGCTCTTCAAAAATCCTGTCGATAGCCGGCTTTATAGCAAAAGAGCTCAATGCAATGGCGCATGCAATGATATAAGACATGTGTTTTTCAAGGTCTAATACATTAAAAAACAAATCCGAGGTTATCCAGAACTCTGCAAAAAGAAAAACTAAAGCCACCACTACAAAAACAATAGCAACAAGCCAATTATAATAAGGACTAATTGCTTCTTTTTCTTCATTAAGTTGCTTGATACTCCGGCCTAATTCTGCCTGACAATTTTGATTTTCCGTTATCTCGGTTTCAAGAACCGGCAGTCGGCATTTGCTCTCTACGATTGTTTTCTCATAGCCGTTAATTTTTGTCTCATTTTCAGCAATAGCCTTCTTCAATTCCTCTATTTCATCCGAAACTTTCCTCCGCCGGTTATGGTATTTTTTTCGCTGCTCATTACCGAGTATATAATCATGAAAATCATCGCCTTGTACCCGCAATACGCCGTTGGTAAAGCCGTGATAGTGAACAAACGAAGATAGCGTATAGCCGTTATACCAGTATTTTTTCGATTTCCCCTGGTCATCATTATCGATGATTTCATTATCGAAAGGCTTGGTTTGATCATCCATATCAGCTCGATTTTTTATGCATTCCCATTAAAATCATTTGTTCATTCGTCATGTAATTACGCGCACTTTTTGCAAGTTCGTATTCGCTCAAAAAATAGGCGATCTTTGCGTTTTTAGTTGCTTCTAATTTTCTGACTGATTTGTCAATCTCCTGTGTATGCACATAAGTTGACAATAAATCCAAATGGCAATCTAATTTTGCTTTTTTCTCTGCCTGAATAACCTCTTTTATCTGTTTGATCTGATTACGTCGCCACTTATTTTTTAAGAAATCATTATACAACACGATAATATCTGCTTTCAACAGAAAAAGCGACGACATGAATCCTTTGCCGCCAAAAAGAAATAAGAGGTAAAGCAGCAACCCAAATGCGACTATTTGCTCCGGAGCTGCCGGTTTTGCCCGCCAGCTAATGATAAATGCAGCAGCGGCCAATGGTATGATAAATTCCTCAACGATAATTTTCCAGCGTTCCCGTTGCAAGGGTATTTGTTCTTCATCTTTTTGATAAAGGATCGACTGTTTATTAAAAAGCGACAGGGCGCCAAAGATATACACCCCGGCGGTAACCGCAGCCGGCGCCTGCCACAGCGGGCCCGTCCATTCAAGTACGGCCAAATATACCAGTCCGCAGGCCAGGCCGTAAGCACTAACCCCCAAGGCCGAACGAAAAAAATGGTGGGCAGAAAAATGAGCAGATGAAGACAACGTCGCGAGGTCTTCCTGAAGCTGAACTAATCTTTTTTCCAAGGTTTCAATAGCCTCATAAATCCGAGCAGCTTCATTTTCTAAGGCATCTGCGCGGGCTTTTTCTACTTCAATCTGAATGTCGTAGAAATGGAAAATGGCGCTTGTCTTTTGTTCCACGTTGCTGTCGGTAAGGCCGTAAATAACGCCTTCGTCTCTCAGCAAATCTTCATTAAGTATCCACTCGTATTCGCCGTCGGGTGCACTCGGCACAGTTCCGGCTTGCTGCGAAGGATGATTGCCCGCCACAGTTGTCTGATTGTAGTTCGACATAGCATGCGATTTTTTGGTTATACATATCAATGAATTCTTCATCCCTGTTAGGAATGACAGTATCAATTTTTGTACAAAACACGTGGTAAGTAGAAGCGGAACGCTCTCAAAGATGGGTTGCGAAATAGCCTGTTTTGCAAATATAAGATTCCGAGTTTATTTATTCAAATATTAATATTTTGTATTCAAAAAACAACTAATGCCTTACAATATAAGATTAATAACATAACTTAGCCAATACCCCCATATTATTAATTTCAATAAACTGAATAACGTGCTCACCCCAACCTTATGTAGAATCTGTATACTGCTTTATTTGCTAACGTCAGTATTTCCGGCGCAAGGACAGCCGGAATTGTCGTTGATATCCTGGAACATCCGCCACTTCGGCGCCTCGAAAGACTCGGCGGAAATGCGATTTATTGCAAAAGTCATCTCCGATTTTGATATCGCGGCCTTGCAGGAGGTCAGCGCGGGACCGGCCGGGGCACAGGCGGTGGCCCGGTTGGCAGATGAACTCAACCGCTCTGGACAAAAATGGGATTATGCGCTGAGCGACCCTACGCGCAGTTCGCCGTATAAGAGCGAACGTTACGCGGTGTTGTGGAAAACATCGAAAGTCCGGCGCTGCGGGCGCCCGGCACTGCTTTATGCGCTGGACTCGCTGGTGCAACGCGAACCCTTTCAGGTGTGCCTGCAATGCGGTGAAAAGCGGCTCCTGCTGCTCAACTACCACGCCTCAGCACCCGATGACTACCCCGAGCGCGAAATCAGGCATATCGTGCAGTCTATGCTGCAACTCGACGGCGCCCCCCTGCTGCTTGCCGGCGATTTTAATCTGCCTGACGCGCATCCGGTGTTTTTTCCGCTGGCGAAAAAAGGCTACAGGGCCGCGTTGCAATCGACGCCTACTACGCTGCGCCAATCACTACCTAAACCCGGCCAATCGGCTTATTTACATCCTTACGATAATGTCTTTTTTCCTGCTAATAATTTTACAATGCTCGAAAGCGGCAGGATTGATATGGTGGAACTGGCGGGTAGTCTGGAAGCAGCCCTGCGTATTTCCGATCATGCGCCGGTGTGGGCGAAACTACGACTGTGAGACGACTAATATCGCCAACTTAAGGAAACTCAAGCGATATTTATTTTACCACAGAGGACGCAGAGGTACACAGAGGTTTCACAGAGCAAGCGTTTCTATGACTCTGTGGCGAAAAAAACTAAAACTCTGTGGTGAAAAATAAAATCGCCCCTTAGTAGGTAGGTGATGCGAAGCGGAAACCGTGCACCATGTAACAATTTCCGCAAAAATACGTAGCATCAAAAGATAACCGCTTAAACCAGAACTATGCAACTCTTCCTCGATTCTTACGGCGCTTTTCTCGGGGTACAAAACGGTATGTTTTGGGTCAAGCCCAAACGCAGCGAAGGCCGCGCTTTTGCTATTCGCGAGGTAAATGCTATTTTTTTGACAAAAGGCGTGAGTATGAGTTCCGATGCGATGGCCCTTGCGGTTGAAAATAGCATTCCCGTATTGCTACTCAACGGCATCGGACATCCTGTGGCGCAGATTTGGAGCGGACAATACGGCTCTATTTCTACTATTCGCAAAAAACAAGCGCTGTTTGCGACTGATTTGCAGGGTGTGAGGTGGATACGGGAAGTGTTAATGCAAAAAATGCAACAGCAGACCACACAACTCGCCTATTGGCGTGAGAGTTGGGGCGCCGATACGGCTACGACTAACCTGCTCCGCAAATGTGTGGCGGGTATCGACGGCATCATTTTTACGATGCAAAACTGGCAATACGAAAGCCAGTCTTTTAATGAAATAGCCGGCGCGTTCAGGGGCTGGGAAGGTACGGCTACGCGTTATTATTTCAAGGGGATGGCGGCCCTGCTACCCCCACTCTACCGCTTTGAAGGCCGCAGCAAACGCCCGGCTTATGATCCGTTTAATGCGCTGTTGAATTACCTGTACGGCATGCTGTATGCCTATGTCGAGCTGGCACAAATGAAGGCCGGCCTCGATCCCTACACCGGGGTTTTGCACGCGGATGAGTACAACCGCCCTACGCTGGTGTACGATATGATAGAAATATACCGTCAATGGGCCGAACGCATTGCAATGGAATTGTGTATAAATAACAGATTGCCGGCCGATTCATTCACAGAAACCGAAAGAGAAGGCGTGCGCCTGGTGTCGCCCGGCAAAGGGGTGGTCACCGACACTTTTTTGGCTTTTCTCAATGATAAAACGGAGTATAAATCACAGGTACGCAAACGACTCACACACATCGATTTAGACGCGATACGATTAGCTACTTCTATTAAAAATTTTGAACCTTCTATCCGAATAATATAAAACCCTACAACTATGACGCTACACAAACATCTTCTCCTCATCCCGGTCTTCTGCTTGTCTTATCAGATTTCTTTTTCGCAGGCTGTAACCGACGAACTCATGCGCCAATTCCACAAAGAAGCCGCCAAGCAAATGGAAGCGCAGTTGGAAGACGATACCGCAGAAATCGACGGCGCGGGCTGGGACGAATCCTACCGCACCTCAGAACAACAACGCCCCGGCTTCGACCCCGATGCTCCCAAGCCCACCGGCAGGCGCGTAGGCTGTATTTGCATGGACGGTGTGCGCCAGGATAAAGGCGGCAGGGGCGCCTGTGGCGGCCATGGCGGCGTGCGCTACTGGATATACCAGGTAAGTGAAGATTCTACGGCTCTCTACCCCACCGAAAATCACTGGGATCATCCCGAGCCACTCGACAACAACGAACGCATGAGTCTGGCGGCCTATAATGAAGAAGGCAGCGACGGTCCGCCACGCCGAGGTCTTCGCATCGGCTGGGGCGAAACCCTACTCGGTTTGATGGTATGCGTCACGATAGCCTATATCGCCAAACTCTGGTTTAGCAACAGCCACCATGACCAGCTACTTCCTTAGCTACGACATCAGCAATGACCGGCTGCGCAACCGCCTGGCCAAAACGCTGGAACGCCACGGCTGCAAGCGCATCCAGAAGTCGCTATTCCTCGCCCCCAACTTCGAGCCCCGCGAGCTCCAGCGCCTGCGCGACGATTGCGCCAAAACGCTCCTCCACCGCCAGCCCGGCGATAGTCTGCTCTGTATCCCTGCCACCCGCCAGTACCTCCAGGAATTAATCTGGGCCGGCGAAGAGGATCGCCTGCGGGATACGTTGAAAGAGACGTTTGTGGTGGTATTATAGCTTTTTTTTATCATACCCGCATATCTGCACACGTAACGCCGGCCACGTTGTTTGAATCACGGATTACACGGATTTTTGGGATTTCACGGATGTTTTATTGGGTTATTCCTTTCCGTGAAATCCGTTTAATCAGCGGAATCCGTGATTCTGACGCCGTAGATTGATGCCCCAAAAGTGGCCTCGACATCAACAACTTGCCTAAATTTCTGGATTGAATCATAAATTCGATAACCTACCAAAACAAATGAGGACGATGAAGTACGAAGACATCACCGGAAAAATCATCGGCGCGGCCATGGAAGTCCACAAAACCCTGGGCAATGGATTCCAGGAACTCATCTATCAACGGGCGCTGGCTTATGAAATGCAAATGGCAGGATTGAGCTTTGCACGAGAGGTAGAACAAGCCATTTACTACAAAAAAAGTGAGGAACCTGTTGGCAAAAGGCGGGCTGATTTTGTAGTGGAGAACAAAGTATTGGTTGAGATCAAAGCGCTCACAGAAATGGACGATGTGCACTATGCGCAATTACTGAATTACCTCAAGGCCTACAAGTTTGAAGTAGGGTTACTGATCAATTTTGGCGGCAAAAATCTGGTGTTTAAACGGTTTGTGCTTGGGGGTATTTGAATCACGGATTACACGGATTTTTGGGATTAAACAGATGTTTTTTTGCTATTCCTTTCCGTGGAATCCGTTTAATCTGTGTAATCCGTGATTCTGACACCGTCGTTTGAATCACGGATTACTCGGATTTTTGGGATTACAAGGATTGTCCTTTTGTTATTCACTTCCGTGAAATTCGTTTAATCAGCGGAATCCGTGATTCTGACACCGTTTAAAGGAGTCCCGTGCCGATAGCGGAGGTCGGGATTGTGTGAGCATGCTAAATAACAAGCTCCTGTCATCCCTTTTACCTTAATCTAACAAGACTTTCGCAGCCATGTACAAGCCATTTTCAATTAGGATGCGAAGGATTGTTGAAGGATGACTGAAGGATGTTTGGCGCTTTCTCTCTTGTTTTTTGTAATCATAATCATCTCAACATAACAAGACGCTTTCTGCCTGCAATTGGAGCGATAGCGACATCCCGACATAGCGAAACAGGCGAGCACGCGAGCTGTAGTGGAGCTTAGTCGGGATCTGCCTTAGCCGAAGGATGGATTATTAGCAGTCAGCAATCAGCAATCGGCAGTCAGTTCCTGGAAGTCGGGATCTGTTTTAGCCGAAAAATAAGCTTGTAGCCCTCTATTCTATCTCAATATAACAAGACTCTCCCTGCCTGCAATT
>JAEUUQ010000436.1 GCA_016787505.1 Saprospiraceae bacterium
ACTTACCGGCATAGCCGCCGCCCAAAACGACCAATACCAAATCAAAGTCTACGAGTTTGAAGACGGCCTCAGTCACCGCAATGTGTTCAAAATCCAGCAAGATGCCCTGGGTTTTATCTGGATCGCCACGATAAACGGACTCAACCGCTTCGACGGCTACGAGTTTTTGCAATACCACAGCCGCTCGTCGCAACACCTGATCCCACTCGATGCCATTACCGATATGATCGTGGACGGCGACAATAACCTGTGGCTGGCCAACCCCGATTTCCTGACGGTATTTAACCCGACCGAAGGCCGCTTTCATCGCATTCGGCTGAAAAATGAAACAGCAGTACGACGCGAAGCGATGGTGCCCCACAGTCTGTTCCAGGATATCGACGGCTCGGTGTGGAGTGCAGTCTACAATGAAAAATCAGCCGGTAATACGCTGCTGAAAGTAAATACCAGTGGCGACCTGCAAGCCATGCTGGAATTGGATGGCGCCTATGCGCGGCGGCCTTTTGCCCGCTTGGGAAATTCGCTGTATGTGGGCGCTTTTGAAAACGAGCTGTGGAAAATTCAGCCCGACGGTCGCCTCGAAAGTAAAATGGAACTACCCCTGCGCGGGAAAGACCGTACTTTATCGCGTATCGTGCAACTTCAGGAAAGGAATGGCTTACTATGGATCTTGTTGGGCAACGGCCATGTGTATACCTTGGCTAAAGGCGCCGAAAAACCCCTGCCGCATCCCATCAACAAACGACTACCCACTAATATTCAGGCTAATGCATTATTTGTAGAATCCGAAGGTCATGTATGGATCGGCGGCGTAGGCATGCTGTGGTATTACGACGCACTCAGCGGACAAATGGTGGATTACGACGACCCCATCCGGCAGAACGTCAAAAATATCTGCACCTACCGGCAAATCTTCAAAGACCGCTCCGGGGTAGTCTGGGTCGCCTCCGATTTCGGGGCTATCAAAATCGTGCAGTCCAACAACCTCTTTTCCCACTACCTCAGCGGAGGCAGCGAATACTGCAGCAACGTGTATTGCAGCACCCGCGGCATAACCGAAGACGAACAAGGCCGTATTTATATTTCGTATTACAACTCCATTCACGTACTCGACCCGCGCATCAACTCGCTGCGCCCGCTTTTTCCTTCCAACGACTATTTCAACTACCCATTCGGACTGCTTTACCACGATAATGCCTTGTGGACCGGCAACGGCTGGCGTATCGACTTGCGCACGCTACAGGTCGATACCTTGTTTCGCATGCCCAATATTGACCTGGGCGCCGTAATGGTTGATACCAAAGGCCTCATGTGGTTCGGGTATGAATATTCCCTGTTTAATTATCAGCCGACCACAAAAAAACTGACGCGCTTCGAAGACTACCAGGGCAAATGGGATAGCCTCGACGGGCGTATCAGCTACTTGTACCAGGGCAAAACGGGTGATTTCATCTGGGTAGGCACCCTCAATAACGGCTTGTGGCAGATTGACCCCAAAAAAGGCCGCATCAAACGCTTGGGAGAAGGCAAGGGGCTGCTGCGGCACAAACAGATCAACGCCGTTTACGAAGACAATGCCGGCAATCTCTGGATCGGCGCCGCCAACGGTTTGCACAAAATGAACCTGGCTACCAGAGAGATAAAAGTGTATACCACCGAAAACGGCCTCCCCAACAATTTCATCAACGGCATCTTGTCGGAGGGCGATTCCTGCCTTTGGGTGAGTACCGACAACGGACTGTGCCGGTTTCATCTCAAAAAAGAAAATTGCGCTAATTTTTACGCCCACGACGGCCTGTCGGCCAACGAATTTAACCGCATCTCTTTTTTCAAATCGCGCGACGGCCGTATGTACTTCGGAGGGCTCAACGGCGTCAATGCCTTTTATCCCAGCGACCGCTTTACCCAGCGAAAAAAAGTACAGATAGAATCACCTTTACTGCTCACCAATTTCTCGGTTTTTAGCGGCGACAGCCTGCTCTTGCGCAATTACGGCATCGGCAACAACGACATGCTGGAATTAAGCCACCGCGACCAAATGTTCGCGTTTAGCTTTGCAATGGCCGACTATCAGCACCCCCTGCAAAACCAATTCAGCTATATGCTGGAAAATTATGAAAAGGACTGGTCGCCGCCTTCGTCTATCAATACCGTGCGTTATACCAATATTCCGGCGGGCACGTATACCTTCCGGGTGAAAGCCCGCGCCGGTCGCGACGAGTGGAATAAAAACGAACTGGCTATCCGTATCGTGATCCGCGAGGCGTATTACCGCACCTGGTGGTTTCAATTGTTGTGCGGACTGCTGGCTGTCGGCGCCGTGTGGGGCGTATTGCGCTATCGCATTTATACCATCCAAAAACACGAATCCGAGCTCGAACAACTCGTGAAAGCGCGCACCGCCGAATTGGAAATAGAAAAACACAAATCGGAAGAATTGCTGCTCAATATCCTGCCCGTAGAAATCGCCGAAGAATTGAAAACATTTGGCCTGGCCAAAGCCAAAAGACACGAGATGGTGACGGTGATGTTCTCCGATTTCAAGGGCTTCTCGCGTATTGCCGAAAGACTCGAACCCGAAGAACTCGTTGATGAAATCGATTTCTGTTTTCGCGCCTTCGACGAAATCATCGACAAACACGGCCTGGAGAAGATTAAAACCGTAGGCGACGCCTATCTCTGTGTGGGCGGTATCGGCAGCGGCGATGCCAACGAGGCAATACAGATGATTCATGCCGCACTCGATATCCAGCGTTTCATGGCCCATATTGCCATCGAAAAGGAATTGCAGCACAAGCCGTTTTTCGAAGCCCGTATCGGCATCCATACCGGGCCCTTAGTGGCGGGTATTGTGGGTATTAAAAAATTCGCCTACGACATCTGGGGGGATACCGTGAATATCGCCTCGCGCATGGAAACCTACGGCGAAGTGGGCAAGGTCAATATTTCGGAAACGACTTACCAACTGGTCAAAAACCAATTCCGCTGCGCTTACCAGGGACAATTTACCGAAAACGACAGCGGCGCAATCAATATGTATTTTGTGGAAGAATACCTGGGCAATTGATTTATGCCTAAATTTGGCAGCCTAAATGGATGATAGCGATGAAATATGCAATGGCTTTTTTGCTGGCCGCTTTGTTGACGGCCTGCGCAAGCGACTCACAGAAAAAAGAACAAAGCGTGGAAGAAGCGCCGGCAACGGAAGCTCAGCCCGGGCAAGCCAATGACCTCGCCCGCGGCCCGCAATCTACGCCCCCTCCCCAGGCCAACTCCACCGATGTGTCAAAATTGAATATTCCGGAAGAGGCGAAAGAGAAGATCAAAAACCTCAAACCGCAAGCGCACAATGAGGGCAAAGAACCTATCCTCATCAGAGGCGTAAACCTTACGTTTCCTGTGCGCCGCGCGATGGTGGCCCACGGCAAAACGGTCTACGACCAATCCTGCGCTTCTTGCCACGCCCTTACCGGCGACCGTATCAAAGCCTCCGGTTTTGCAGGCATTACCAAACGCCGTAAGCCCGAATGGATTATGAATATGATTACCGGCGTGCCCACTAAGTTGGAAGCCGATGCCGCCAAAGCCGCCCAACTGGAGCAATGCCCCACCCGCAAAGCCGCTACCCGCCTCAATATCGTGCAAGCCCGCGATTTCCTCGAAATGCTTCGCATGAATGATGGGGAGAAGACGGATTGACAATGTGCTGATTAGTTAATGTGCTGATTTGCTGATGGGTTAATTTGCTGATAATTAA